>NZ_JANJFJ010000105.1:0-12888 GCF_024626565.1 Microbacterium sp. zg.Y909 | reverse complement strand
GTCGAGCTCGACGAAGCGGTATCCGGCGTCGACGTAGTTCCGGGTCAGCTCGGCCGCGCGCCGGCCGAGCGCCTGATCGCGGCTGCCCCAGATGTAGGTCGTGTCGACGGTGGCGGCGTGCCGGGCGGCACGTCGCCGACGCCGGTCGGGCAGCCACATGCCGCGGTACCAGTTGAGCGCGCCGCGCAGCGCCTGCGGGCCCGAGAGGAATCGCTGGTATTCCTGAGCCAGGTCGGCGGGGAGCCCCGATGCGACGAGCAGCTGGGCGAGCCGAGGTCGCAGCAGCGCTTCGGGCAGCCACGGCAGCTGGAAGAACCCCATGTACAGCGACCGCAGCCCCTGTGCCGACCACAGCAGCGAGCGCAGCATCGCGCGGGGGTGAGGGGTGGATAGCACCGTCACCCCGGTGAGCCGGTGCGGGGATGCCGCGGCCATGCGCCATGCGACGAATCCGCCCCAGTCGTGGCCGACGAGATGCACGCGGTCGACGCCCAGGGCATCGAGCAGCGCGGTCACGTCGCCGACGACGTCGACCGCGCGGTAGTCGCGACGCCGGAGGGGCCGGGCGCCGGGGGAGTATCCGCGCTGGTCGAAGGACACCACGCGGGCGCTCGCTGTGGCCAGCAGGGGCGCCACCGCGTCCCACGTGCGGCGCGACCCGGGGAATCCGTGCAGCAGCACCACGATCGGGCCGTCGAGCGGTCCCGTGTCGGAGACGTCGAAGCGGAGGCTCCCGCGGCGGAAGTCGTTGAGGCGAGTCGGCGGCATCCTTCATCTTCATTGCCGGGCGCGGCCCGTGCCCAGGGGGTTGCGTGGCGCGAGTGGCCGCGTACGGGTGCGGGGCGCCGCGCCGCGCCGCGCCGAACTGAGGGGATCTGCCCGAATGAGGGCGTCCTGGCCGAGGTTGCCCTCATTTCGGTCGATCACCTCATTCCGGCCGGCGCGTGGGGCGGCCGTACCCCGTGCGGGTGGCCGGATCCCGTCGCACCGTGACCGCGTGCCGCCTTTCCCGGCGGCGCCGCGCCCCGGCAGGATGAGGGCATGAGCCCGACCTCCGACACCGCCCTGCTCGTGATCGACGCGCAGGAGTCCTTCCGGCAGCGCCGCGATGACTGGGCAGCCACCGCGAACCCGCAGGTGTTCGACAACATCGCCCTGCTCGTCGGGCACGCCCGCGCGGCCGGTGACACCGTCGCGTGGGTGACGCACGCCGAGCCGGGCACTGGGGGAGTGTTCGACCCCGAGTCCGGGTTCGTCCGCGTGGTCGCCGAGCTCGAGCCGCGCCCCGGCGAGATCCAGGTGACCAAGACCACCGTCAACGCCTTCACCTCCACCAACCTGCAGGCGCAGCTCGCGGCCCGCGGCATCCGCCGGCTCGTCGTGTGCGGCATCCGCACCGAGCAGTGCTGCGAGACCACGGCGCGGATCGCGGGCGACCTCGGGTTCGCGGTGGAGTTCGTGACGGATGCCACGACCACCTCGCCGATCCCGGCCGGTCCGGGGTACGCCGCGCTCGCCGGTGACGAGCTGATGCGGCGGACCGAGAGCGTGCTGGGTGGGCGCGAATTCGCCACCATAACCTCGACCGCCCGACGCGTGCGCGACGTCGCGACCCGGCCACTATCGGCCTGATCCGCCCCGGTATAGCCTGGCCGTAGATCGCGCCCGAGCGGTCTACGCGGAGGCGCGACATGCGCAAGCTTCAGGACACCAGACCCCTCTTGCACGCACTCCTCTGGATCGCGATCTACATCGTCGCGGTCAGCGTCGGCGACGCCGCCGGCGAGTCGCTCGGCTTCCCGGGCATGACCAGCATCGTGCTCGTCGCCCTCTCGGTCGTGCTGCTCGTCTACCTGCGGGCGGGTCGGCGGCTCGCCTTCTACGGCGTCTGCCGAGTGCAACCCGGCACGCTGCGACTCACCCTCTTCTACGTGCCGCTGTTCGCGATCACGTTCGTGCAGTACGGCAATGGGTTCGCGTCCGGCCTCACCGTGCAGACCGTGATGTTCGCGATCCTGCTGGTCGTGGCCGTCGGATTCGTCGAGGAGCTACTGTTCCGCGGGTTCCTGCTCCAAGCGCTGAGAGCAGAGGGAGGAGTCACGAAGGCCATCATCATCTCCGGTGTCACCTTCGGCCTCGGGCACGTCGTCAATCTCCTCCGCGGCTCCTCGCTGCCCGAGCAAGCGCTGCAGGTCGTCGGAGCGGTCTTGATCGGCATCGCACTGGCCTACTGCGTGGTGCTGACCGGGAGCATCCTTCCCGGGGTCGCGTTCCATGCCCTGTTCAACCTCAGTGGCACCCTCACGGCTGAGTCCGCGCTGGGCGACGCGATCACTGTCGGCGTGGTCGCGGTGGTGATGATCCCGTACATCCTGTTCCTCCGCAGCCGCCTCGCCGAGGTCGGGCCTGCGGTCGTCGTGCCTGTCGTGAATGCGGTGCGGTGATGCCCGCCAGCCGACGATGGTCAACCCGCGACCGCGCATCGACACGTCACCGAAGTGCGGCCCGACGAATGGAGCGGACATGAATGTCCTCGTGGTCTACGAATCCCTGTGGGGCAACACCGAGCAGATCGCGCGCGCTGTGGCCGAGGGGTGTGACCGCGGCGGCACAGTGCACGTCGTGGATTCGGATTCTGCGCCCACCTCGATCGAAGGGTTCGATCTCGTCGTCGTGGGGGGACCGACACACGCCTTCTCTCTGACGCGCCCGGCGACCCGCGCGGATGCCGTGCAGTCCCACGCGGCGCCTCACGCGCCGGGCCGCGGCATCCGTGAGTGGCTGGATCAACTCGACGCCCCGTCCACGCCCGTTCCCGCCGCCGTCTTCGACACCCGCGTCGACAAGCCGCGTCTGCCGGGCTCTGCGGCCAAGGTCGCGCGACGGGAACTGCGCTCACTCGGATTCGACACGACGTCCAAGCCCGAGACCTTCCGCGTCCGCGGATACGAGGGCCCGTTGCTCGATGGTGAGGTGGAGCGCGCCAAACGCTGGGGGCGGGAACTGACCGCCGCGGCATCCGCCGGCGCTGACGGCGGATCGAGGGGCTCTCGATAGGGGAACTCCGCAGGGCGTGTTGATGATGGATGCCGGGGCGATCGGGGTGCCGGGGGGCGAGTTGCAGCTGTGGTCAGACCACGGATAGTCTTGAAACGATTCACCGGAATCGCGACAAGGGAGTGACCATGGCCATCGACCGTCCGACCATCGAGCAGTACCTCGCCAACATGGGGTCGGCCGGGCACCGCATCTGTGAGATCGACGCGAGCGAGGCCGGTGCCGGCAACATCTCGATCTGCCTCGACGAGCTTCCGCGCGTTCGTCAGCTCTTCCCGGTGTCCGAGCGCATCGAGCTGCCGCTGGCGGCGCCCGCCTTGGCAGGGCGCACGCTGCTCGTCACCGGATCGGGCCGGCGCCTGCGCCAGATCGCCGAGAACCCGCTCGCCGCCATCGCGGCGGTGATCGTGGATGCCGACGGCGTGAGTGCCGAGATGCTCTCGTCGCCGCAGCGCCAGTTCGACGCGCTCACGAGTGAGTTCAACTCGCATCTGGCCGTGCATGACGATCAGGTCGGCCGGCGTGGGCTGGACTTCCATGCGGTGGTGCACGCGCAGCCGCCGCACCTGACCTACCTCAGCCACGTGCCGACGTATCGGGACACCGAGACGATGAACCGCCGCATCCTGCGGTGGGAGCCGGAGTCGATCGTGGCCCTCCGCGACGGCATCGGCGTGCTGGAGTTCATGGTTCCGGGATCCGCCGAACTCATGGCTGCCAACGTGCAGGGCCTGCGCGAGCACGAGATCGTGCTGTGGAGCAAGCACGGGGTCATGGCCCGGTCTGATCTGTCGGTCACCCGTGCCGTGGACCGGGTGGAGTACGCCGAGACCGGGGCGAAGTACGAGTACATGAACCTCACCGCAGGCGGCCACGGCGAGGGGCTGAGCGTGGACGAGATCCGTGCCGTGGCCGACGCCTTCGGCGTGACGTCGCGCTGGGTCTCATGACGCGTCCGCCCCCGGGGTGGAGACTGGGGGCGTGCACATCGAGTTCGACTCCACGGTGTTCCGGTGGGATGCCAGGCCCGAGACATGGCTGTTCACCGACGTGCCGGAAGAGCTGAGCGAGGACATCCGCGAGGTGACCGGCCCCTTCACGCGCGGGTTCGGCGCGGTGCGGGTCGAGGCGACCGTGGGCGGCACGACGTGGCGCACGTCGATCTTCCCCAGCTCGTCCGGTCGCTACTGGCTGCCGCTCAAGCGGGCTGTGCGCGAGGCGGAGTCCTTGCACGAGGGCGGCCCGGTGACGGTTCGCATAGAGGTCCTCGACGCGTGAGGGCATGCAGCGTCCGCCGATGCCTGGGTGCTCAGCACTCCCGGTGCACGTGGCCCGGCGCCCCCTGCGGCTGCAGCCCGCGGTCGCGCAGGATGATGGAGCGCTCGGGGCCGTCGTCGTGGCAAATCCACTCGAACGCGGTGCGTGACACTCCGTTGCGCTGCTGCACCGGGTCGGCGTCGGTGTACTCGATCTCGAAGACGAGGGCTCCGTACACGTCGGTGTAGGCGTCGCACTCGCTGTGCGCGGCGCACTCCTCGGCGATCGCGAAGTCGAATCCCTGCACCGGGTCGGTCGTGTCCACGAACGTGCGGCCGGTGAGTCCGTATCCGTCCGGTGAACCGGACGCGTTCTTCTGGGCGATCGCCAGGCCCAGATCGTGCACGGTCGGCACCACGAGCTTCAGGTACTCGCGCGTCTGCGCGAAAGAGAGCAGCCCGGCCGAGCGCCCGGCCGCGTCGAGGTTGTCGGGTTCGATCGCCTGGTATCCGGCATCCGCGCACCCCTGAAACCACTCGCGTTGCACGTCGAGCAGCCGCTCGCGCTGGGCGGGTGTGCGCACGTCGAAGAGCGCCTCGTTCCATTCGCCGTCGACGACGAGCGCCCCGTCGGTGGCGCGCAGCAGCAGGTCGGGGTGGTTGTCGATCCACCACTGCGTGGTGCCATAGCTCGTTGCCGCACCGTCCGAGGGGTCCGGCTGGGTCTGCAGCAGGTTCACGTAGCAGACGTTGTAGAACTCCTCGCCGGCGGGGGGCGCCGTGCGATCGCGGCTGACCACCCGCACTCCGTCCTCGGGTGCGTAGATTCCGCCCAGCTGGTACGAGAACCCGCCGGTCGCGGGCGGCATGGCCGGCGCGGCACCGCCGGCGAGTGCCGTCGGGGTGATCGCCGGCGATGGGACGCCGCCGGAAACCCCGAGGGCCACAGCGATCAGGGCGGCGACCCCCAGCCCGATGAGTGCGGCAGCCGCGGCCCAGCGCTTCGTCGCCGAGGAGGGACCGCGCGGTCTTGGCTGCACAAGGGACATTGTGCCCCGGGCCGGTCGCCGTCAGTCCCGTTGCCGACGGGACGTCCACAGCAGGTAGCCGCTCAGGCTCGTGAACGCGGTGAGCACGGCGCCGGTGATGGCGCGCTGCCACGTGCGCAGGCGGTCGTCGCGGCCCATCAGCTGACCGATGCTGGTGATGAGCGCCGCAGTGATGATGCCGGCGACCACGCGATTGCCGATGCGCTCGGCGCGGGCGAAGAGCGGGACGAGCTCTGTCGCGCGCAGATGGACCTCGATGCCGTTGTCATCGACCGACTCGATCAGCCGGCGAAGACGCGTGGGCAACTCGAGCATGAGCGCACCGGCATCGATCGACGCACGTCCCATGCGCTTGGACAGGGCCTCGAACGACAGCCGACGGCGGATGAGGCGGCGGGCGTAGGGCGTGAGCACCGCGTTCAGGTCGAAGGCGGGATCGAGCTGCACGCCCACCCCCTCGATGACGACGAGCGTGCGCACCACGAGGGAGATCTCGTGCGGCAGCTGCAGGTGGCTCTCGCGAAGGATGCGGAGCAGATCGGTGACCATGCGGGTGAAGTTGATGTCGCCGAGGGGCTTGTCGAAGTGCTGCGAGAGGAAGGACGCCACGCTCGCGCGCAGGGCTCGCCGGTCCCCCGACCCCTGTGTGACGGACAGCTCGATCAGTGCATTGGCGAGGGCTTCGGAGTCGCGGGTCCCCGCACCGATGAACACATCGGCGAGCTGCTCGGCCAGTTGCTCGCTGAGCTCGCCGACCATGCCGAAGTCGATGAAAGCGAGCGTGCCGTCGGGGTGGACGAAGAGATTGCCGGGATGCAGGTCGGCGTGGAAGAACCGGTCCTCGAAGATCATCGTCAGCACGATCTTTCCGCCCGCCGCGGCGAGCGCGCCGGGGTCGATGCCTGCGGCATCCAGGGCTTGCCGATCACTCACCTTGATGCCGGTCATGCGCTCGAGAGTGAGCACGCGGGAGGTGGTGGTCTCCCAGAACACGCGAGGGATCATCACCCCGCGGCGTGTGGCGAAGTTCTGCGCGAACCGCTCGGCATTGCGGGCCTCGCGCAGGTAGTCGAGCTCGGCGCGCAGTGTGTCGGAGAACTCCTTCGCGATGCCGGTGATGTTGTAGGAGCGGGCCAGCGACGACACCTTCGCCGCTCGCCCGGCGAGGGTGTTGATGATCTCGAGGTCGTCCTGCACCTGCCGGACCACCTCGGGGCGGCGCACCTTCACCACGACGGGCGTGCCGTCGCCGAGGGTCGCCGCGTGCACCTGACCGATCGAGGCGGATGCCATCGGGGTCCAATCGAACGACGCGAAGAGTTCCTCCGGGTCGCTGCCCAGCTCCTGGTGGACGGTCTCCCGGATCTGCTCGGCGGGCACCGCGGGTCCGGCATCCTGCAGCTTCGACAGTTCGGTGATGTAGGCCGGCGGCAGCAGGTCGGTTCGCGTCGACAGCAGCTGACCCAGCTTGACGAACGTGGGGCCGAGGTCCTCGAGAACCAAGCGCAGCTGGGTCGGCGCGTCAGCCGGCGGCGCGGGCGGAGTGCCGGCTGCGGCCCGCCGGCGCGAGGGGAGGAGCCGGGTGATGCCGAGCTCGCCGGCGATGAAGCCGAGCCCGTGGCGGGCGAGGGTGTCGGCGATCTCCTGATACCTGCCCAGCGGTGGTGGCTGCATCGCCCCATCATCCCGACCACGCTGAGCACCGACAAGAGGCGGCGGACGTCCTTGTGCCTGCGGGGCGCCGGGGCGATGCTGTGGGCAGTCGTCCCGCCATCGGCCGCCAGGAGGTCGCACCCCATGACGAAGACGTCGGTCGTGAGAGGGGAGTGGCCACCCGGCATCCCCTATCTGCGGTTCGGGTCCGGTGCGCCGCTGGTGTACCTCCCCGGCCTCTCGGGCAGCCCTCACCTGCCGTCGCGTGCCGGGCTGGCCCTGCAGCAGCGCCTTCTCGCGCCGTTCGCGCGCAGGCGGGAGCTGGTGTGGCTGCAGTGGTCGCAGGGACTGGTCGCCCCGGTGGCGATGGCGCAGGTTGCGGCCGGGGCAGCGGCGGCGATCCGGTCTCACCTGCCCGCGCCGGTCGACGTGGTGGGAGTGTCCACCGGGGGCAGTGTCGCCCTGCAGCTGGCGCTGGATCACCCGCATCTCGTCCGCCGGCTGGTCATCGCCTCCGCGGCCTATCGCCTGAGCGACCACGGCAGGCTGGTGCAGCGAAGCCTCGCTGCCGCGGTGCACACGGGTCACACCCGGCGTGCCGGCGCGATCATGGCGGCGGAGGTCGCGGCATCCGCACCCGCTGCGGTCGTGTTCGGCGCGGCGGGGTGGCTGATGGGGCCCAGCACGTTCGCCGAGGCCGGCGCCGAGCTGCTCGCGGTCATCGAGGCCGAAGACCACTTCGACGTGGGGGAGCGGTTGGCAGAGATCGCCGTGCCGACGCTTGTCATCGGGGCGGAGCGCGACCGCTTCTACTCGCCGGAGCTCTTCCGTGACACCGCCGCGCGCATTCCCGGCGGCTGGGCGATCGTGTACCCCCGGGTCGGGCACCTGGGAACCACGCTGCACCGGCGCTATCACCGGGATGTGCTGGCGTTCCTGGACGGGCCATGAGTCGCGCGCCGGAGGTGCGGCGGGGCTCGCCGTCCGGCCGCTCGCCGGTGCTGCTGGCGCTGCCGTTCGAGGGGCGATGGCTGGTGCAGAACAGCCCGGCCCGGCGCGTCCCGAGTCACGGCGTGGATGTGCTGGGTCAGCGATACGCGATCGACTTCACCGGGGTCGACGAGCGCGGGCGCACCGCGGCGGAGTGGGGATGGGGAACCATTCTGTCGACCGAGCCGCCCGAGCGGTTCGTCGGTTTCGGCAGGTCGATTCTTGCGCCCGTCGACGGAGTGGTCGTCACCGTGCACGACGGCGAACCTGACCATGAAGCGCGGCGCTCTCAGCTCGCGCTGCTGGCGTACGTCGCGGGGCAGGCCGCTCGGTTGCGGGAGGGACCTGCGGCGGTGGCGGGCAACCATGTGATCGTGCGTGACCGGGTGAGCCAGGCGTTCGTCGCGCTGGTGCACCTGCAGGCCGGCTCGCTGCGCGTGCGGCCGGGTGACGAGGTGGCCATGGGGGAGCAGCTCGCCCGGTGCGGCAACTCGGGCAATTCGACCCAGCCGCACGTGCACGTGCAGGCCATGGACAGCGGCGATCTCCGCGTCGCGCGGGGCCTTCCCATCGCGTTCGCGTGGTACCGGCAGTGGGATCCGAGGGGCGGCGGCATCCGCGACGTGGTCGCCGGCCTGCCCGAAGAGAGCGCGATCGTCGCCCCCGTTCCCGAGTGAGTACTCGGCTTGCCGAATACTCATTCGGCGGGCGTCACGAACGCAGGAACGCGACCCCGGCCTGACGGAAGTCACGGGAACCCGGCGCGTTCACGTGGGTCCGCCCCGGGATCTCCACGAACGTGCCCTGCGGCGCCGTGGACGCCAGCCGCCGCGACTCCTCCAGAATCGGATCCTCGCTCCCGGTGGCGAACAGCACCGGCTGCGTCGGCGGCGACGCCGGGTCGGGGTCGCTGTCGCCCAGCCGCATCCCCTCGGCGAGCGCGACGAGGGCCCGCAGGTCGTTGGAGGACACTCGCTCCGCGAGCGAGATGTACCGGCGGGTCACCTCATCCTCGACCGGACGCCCCTCGTCCAGGTACGCCTTCACCTGGGCGATCTGCATGCGCGCCAGCGGTCGGCCGTCGGGGATGCCGCCGAGAACCGCGCGCTCGATCCGGTGCGGAACGTCCACCGCCGCCTGCCAGCCGACGCGACCACCGAGCGAGTACCCCACGTAGCGCACGGAGTCGAGCAGATACGTGTCCAGCACCGTGACGAGGTCGGTCACCAGGCCTGTCATCTCATACGATCCCGGGGCGTGCGGCTTGTCGCTGGCCCCGTGCCCCCGCTGATCCACCGCGAGCACCCGCAGCCCCGCCGCGAGCAGGTCCCGCACCCATCCGGTGGCCACCCAGTTGTCGCGGGTGCTCGATCCGAACCCGTGCACGCACAGCACGGTCGGCGCGGTCTCGTCGCCCCACGTGTACGTCGCGAGGCGGTCGCCCTCGGCCGTCATCACGAATTGCGGTGCGGGCAGGCGTGTCAGTCCGGCGGGTGCGGCATCCATACCCCGATCCTTCCGCATCGCGCACGCCGCGGCATCTGTCCGCACCTCGGCCCACTACAGTGACCGGATGCCGCGCCCCGCCCGCCGTCGCCTGCTCGCTGCCGGCCTGCTCGCGGCGACGATCGCCGCCGGTCTCGCCGTGCACCGCTGGGCGCCCGACACCGCCGCATCCGACATCGCGGGCGACGCGCTCTACGCGCTCGCCGCCTACCTCGGGCTCGCGATGCTCTTGCCGCATGCCCGCCCGTGGGCGCTCGGGCTGGCGGCGGCGGCCTGGTGCACCGCCGTGGAACTGCTCCAGCTGACCGGCCTTCCCGAGCGCCTCGGCACCGACTTCCCACCCGCGATGCTGCTGCTCGGCACGGTCTTCGACGTCAGGGACCTGCTGGTCTACCTGCTCATGGTCGCGCTGGCCGTGGCCGTCGACACCGCGCTTTCCGCGGCCGCAGGTCGACCGCTATCACGCCGCGCTCCGGCGCGGTAGCCGCACCCGGCGGCGCCGCAGCGTGGCATCCTGGACAGGTCAAAAGGAGCCCTCATGCAGCAGCGTCCTCTCGGTCGCACCGGCCGGTCCGTCTCGGCGATCGGACTCGGAACCTGGCAGCTCGGCGCCGACTGGGGCGTCGTCGACGAATCCGATGCGCGGGAGGTACTGGCGGCATCCGTCGACGGGGGAGTGACCCTCTTCGACACCGCCGACGTCTACGGCGACGGTCGCAGCGAGACTCTCATCGGCGGGTTCCTCGCCGACCGGCCCGGTCACGGCATCACGGTCGCGACCAAGATGGGGCGCCGCATGGCGCAGGAGCCCGAGAACTACACCCCCGAGAACTTCCGCGCGTGGACAGATCGGTCCCGCGCGAACCTGCGGGTCGAGACCCTGGACCTCGTGCAGCTGCACTGCCCGCCCACCGAGGTCATCGAGGCGGATGCCACCTACGACGCCCTGGATGCCCTCGTCGCCGACGGCACCATCGCCGCCTACGGCGTCTCGGTCGAGACCTGCGCGCAGGCCCTCGCAGCGATCGCACGCCCGAACGTCACGAACGTGCAGATCATCGTGAACCCGTTCCGGCTGAAGCCGCTGGATGAGGTGCTGCCTGCGGCGGCGGATGCCGGCGTCGCGATCTTCGCCCGCGTGCCACTGGCCTCGGGCCTGCTGAGCGGCAAGTACACGGCCGCGACCACCTTCGCCGAGAACGACCACCGCACGTACAACCGTCACGGCGAGGCGTTCGACCGCGGCGAGACGTTCTCGGGCGTGGACTACGACACCGGGCTCGCGGCCGTCGCCGATCTCACGGCGGCACTGCCCGAGGGCGTGTCGCTGCCGGCGGCATCGCTCGCCTGGGTAGCATCCCGCCCGGGTGTCACCAGCGTCATCCCCGGCGCGCGCAATGTGCGCCAGGCGTCCTCGAACGCGGCCGCCGCGGCCCTGCTCGAGCCGGGCGCCTTCGACATCGACGCGTTCGACGCCGCCGTGCACGCGGTGTACGACCGTCACCTGCGCGCGGACATCCACCCGCTCTGGTGACTCGGCGCCGCTGAGCGTGCGGCCCGCGTGCCTACGGGCCCGCCGGTCGGCGCGCCGCTGGCTTCTGTGGTCGCATAGGGCCCTTGCGCAACGCGTTGCGGGCCGTTTGCGCCGACCGAACCTGAACGGAAGGATGCCGCGGGGCGAGAGCTGCCGCGCCGCCCAGCATGGCACCGCGCCTCCAGCGTGGATCGCGCCGCCCAGCGCCCCTGTGGATCACGCCCGCGGAGCCCCGGCGCAAAGCCATACGCTGGCGCCGTGTCGGGACTCCGGGTGATGTGGGAAGCCGCGCCGCTCGTGGTCGCGCCCCTCGCAGTCGCCTACGCGCTCTTCGCCGCCGCGACCGTCGCGCTCACCGTGGTCGACCTGAGGCGCCACCGGCTTCCGAACGCCCTCGTCCTTCCGCTGTACCCGCTGATCCTCCTGCTGTTCGCGCTCGCCGCTCTCGCCGCCGGCGACGGGGCGCCACTGGTCACGGCCCTCCTCGGCGGCGGGGTGCTGTTCCTCCTCTACGCCACCCTGCGGGCGATGGGTGGAGGCGTGGGAGGCGGCGACGTGAAGCTCGCCGGTGTCGTGGGTATGGTCCTCGGGCACGCCGGGTGGCCGGCGGTGCTCATCGGCACCGCCGCCGCATTCGTCCTGGGGGGAGCGGTCGCGCTCTTCCTGCTGGCCACCGGGCGGGCCACGCGTACCACCCGCATCGCGTTCGGTCCTTACCTGCTCGGCGGGGCGTGGCTCGCCCTCGCGGCATCGGTCGCCGCCTGAACCGCACCCTTCCGCACGCGCCCCGCGCTCCGCCGGGACCCCGCGCTTCCATGCCGGCCCGGTCGGCGTCAAGTCCGGCGGGCCGCCGCGGCGCGCGGCTAGGGTGACGGCATGAGCGAACCGAACGCCGTGCAGAAGGTCATCGCCTGGGCGCTGTCGAAGAAGCCCGTGCGCGCCCTGCTGCTCTACGTCGAGCACCGCGGCCCGGTCCTGGCCGACAGTGTCACGTACCGCACGCTGTTCAGCGTCTTCGCGGGCGTGCTGCTCGGGTTCTCGATGGCCGGGCTCTGGTTGGCGGGTAACCCCGCCGCCTACGATGCGCTGATCTCCGCCGTGAACAACACGATCCCCGGCATCGTCGGGGAGGGGGGGATCATCGAGGATCCGCGATCGGTCTCGGTCAACACCGGCTTCACCGTCGCCGGCGTGATCTCCCTCATCGGTCTCATCGGCGCCGCCATCGGCGCGGTCGGCACGCTCCGCACCGCCATGCGGATGATCGCTGACCGGGTCACCGAAGACCTCATGATCGTGTGGGTGCTGCTGCGCAACCTCGCCCTGGCGATCGGCATCGGGCTGGGGCTCGCGGCGTCCGCTGCGATCACCTTCCTCGGCACTGCCGGACTGGCGATCGTCGCCGACTGGCTCGGTGTCTCCTCGTCGTCGACGCTGCTCGAGATCGGCGGCCGGGTGCTCACGATCGTCGTCGTCTTCGTTCTCGACACCGTCATCGTCGCCGTCTCGTTCCGGGTGCTGTCGGGGCTGCGCCCCTCCGCCAGGGCGCTGTGGAGCGGCGCACTGCTGGGCGGCTTCGGGCTGACCGTGCTGCAGGTGCTGTCCGGGCTGTTCGTCGGCGGCGCCTCGGCCAACCCCCTGCTGGCGACGTTCGCCTCGCTCATCGCGCTGCTGCTGTGGTTCAACCTGTCGGCCCAGGTGATGCTGATCGCGAGCGCCTACATCGTCACCGGCGTGGAGGAGGAGGCCGACCGCGTCCGCGCCCGATACGGGGCGAAGACCTTCACGCAGCGTCGCGTCCGCCGCGCCGAGAACGCCGTCATGGTCGCCTCCGGTGAGCTGG
>NZ_JANJFJ010000104.1:0-12960 GCF_024626565.1 Microbacterium sp. zg.Y909 | reverse complement strand
CCCGCCAGCGCGCCGTCCGTGAGTGCGCCCCACGATCGCTGCGGGCGTGAGGGCCCGGCCTCGCGCGAAACCAGCCAGATGCCCGGGAGGGCGATGACGATGCCGGCCCAGACCAGCAGGCCGGGACGCTCGCCGAGCACCACCCCCACGAGCACCGGCAGCGCCGCCGCCCCGACGGCCGACAGGGGCGCGACCAGACCCATGCGACCGCGTGCCAGTCCCCGGTACAGGAACAGTCCACCGGCCGCGGACCCGACGCCCGCGGCCACGCCCCACGCGACGTCGGTCGTCGTCGGCGTGCCCCCGAGCATCAGTGCCGCCGTCAGCACGGCGAGTGTCCCCGCGATCTGCCCGATGAGCAGGATCTGCAAGGGCGAGGACCGACGCGCCCCGACGCCGCCGATGAAGTCCGATGTTCCGTATGCGACGGCCGACAGCAGCGCCAGCAGGATCCCCGGGTTCACGGCATCCAGCCTGCGACGCGGCGGATCAGCCGGCCTGACGCCGCAGCGCCTGTGCGACCCAGAAGTCCAGCGTCCCCTCGTCCTGCGCCGCATCGGGGTGGATGTGGATCCACCCCGGGCCCATGGAACGCCCGGGGCCCATCTCGGCGCGCACGGCCTCGGGCCGCGTCACGAGATCGGCGTCTTCGTCGGCGCTGACGTGCACGAGCAGCCCCAGGTCCTTGCGGGCCGCGACGAGCATCGATCCGTCGAACATGACGGCGATCGTGCCGAACATCGGCACTTCGCGCACCAACCCCGCCGGCAGTCGCCGCAGCACGCGGTCGAGCAGATCGCGCCGCGCCGCATCCACCATCACGGTCATGTCATCACCTCGCAGCGTCGTCCGGATGCCGGTCAGCGTAGAGCGCAGGGCCGCCGCCGTCGAGGGGGACCCTGGTGCGGCCGTCCGCGGCGCCGTACCGTCGGAGCCAGCCGCCCGGCCTCCGGCGCCGGGGCAGGCGGAGGGGGAGCCGATGAGCTGGGATGCCGATGACCTCGCCCGGATCGGCGGCGCCGAGGAGTTGCAGGTCTCCTCGACCCGCCGCGACGGCACCGATCGCCCCTTCGTCACCATCTGGACGGTGCGCTCAGGCGACGCTCTCTACATCCGGTCGGCGTACGGCCCCGACAACCCTTGGTACCGGCGTGCCCGGCACGCCGGGGTGGGACGCGTGCGCGCCGGCGGCGCGGACCGTGCGGTGACGTTCACCGCGATTGACGCCGCCGACACGGCGACGCAGGAGGCGGTGGATGCCGCCTACCACGCCAAGTACGACCGCTACGGGCCGCAGATCGTCGGCACCGTCACGGGAACGGCATCCCACGAGACGACGCTGCGCATCGACCCGCGCTGAGCGCGCGGCGGCGGGTCTGCCGGGCCGGATCCGGGTGAGGCGGGGCTACCGGGCTGGTCCGGGGTGCGCCGGAATGCGGAGATCCGCCCGGATGCGGACGTTTCCCGCGCTGGCATCCGCATTCCGGCAGATCTCCGCATCCGGGGAGAGGGGCGGGCGACATCCGGGGAGAGGGGCGGGCGACATCCGGGGAGAGGGCCGCGGCGACCACCGGGGCCCGAGGGGCATCGAACCCCCGCGGACCGGGTGAGATGGCGGAGGGCGGTCAGTCCTCGTCGACCGGGGTGGCCCGCACCGCGTTGCGGTCGGCGATGAGCGTGTCGCGCACGCGCCGGCGAAGCACCTTGCCGATGAGCGAGGTGGGAAGCTCCTCCCACACGCGGTAGGCGCTCGGGCGCTTGTACTCGGCGAGCTGTTCGCGGGCCGCCGCGCGCGCGGCATCCTCGTCGAACGTCGCACCCGGCTCGGGCACCACGACCGCCGTCACGACCTCGGCGCCGCCGCCGCGGGGGATGCCGACCACAGCCGAGCCCGCCACACCCGGCAGGGCGTTGAGGACCTTCTCGACCTCACTCGGGGCGACGTTGAAGCCGCCGGTGATGATGATCTCCTTCTTGCGGTCCACGACCGTGACGAAGCCGTCCTCGTCCTGGACGACGAGGTCGCCGGTGCGCAGCCAGCCGCCCTCGAGCAGCGCCTGCGCGGTCTCCTCCGGGCGGTTCCAGTAGCCGTGGAAGACCTGCGGGCCCTTGATCAGCAACTCGCCGACCTCGCCCTGCTCGACCTCGCGCGTGGGTTCGTTGGGGTCGACGACGCGGATGTCGGTGGAGGGGAACGGGATGCCGATGGCGCCGATCTTGCGCGAGGAGTTGAACGGGTTCGCAAGGGCCACGGGGCTCGTCTCGGTGAGCCCGTAGCCTTCGTTGAGCATGGAGCCCGCCTGCTCCTCCCAGCGCTTCACGATCGCGGGGGTGAGGGTCATCGCACCGGAGATGGCGTAGACGACGCCCGAGAGGTCGAGCTTGCCCTCGCGGGCGACGCGGGCGAGCCGGTCGAACATCGGCGGCACGGCGGGGATGAACGTCGGCGGGTACTTCTTCGCCGCCTGCGACACCAGCTCGGGGTCGAAGGTGGGGAACAGCACCGCGTTCGAGCCCGTCTCGACGGCATAGATCACCGACAGCAGCACGCCGAACGAGTGGAACATCGGCAGCAGGCCGTAGATGCTGCCCTCACCGTGCGTGAAGCGCGGCATCCAGGCCGCACCCTGGCGGGCGTTGGCCCACAGGTTGCCGTGCGTGATGATCGCGCCCTTGGGGGTGCCGGTCGTGCCCGAGGTGTACTGCAGGCACGCGACGTCGGTGACCGACGGGCGGGGGGTGGATGCCGGGAGCGGCGCGGACTTCTCGAGCTGCGAGAACGGGATGGTGCCCGGCGCGGGGGCGGTGAGCTTGTTGCGCGAGGCCTTCGCCTTCGTGATCGGCAGGCGCAGCGCAAGGCGGGTCGTCAGCGGCATCGCGCGGGTGATGTCGACCGAGACGATCGTGCGGATGCCGAGATCGGCGGGCAGTGACTGGATCACCGGGGCCATCTTGTCCCAGGTGATGACGACGGTCGCCCCGTGATCGCGGAACTGCACCTCGAGCTCGTCGCGGGTGTAGAGCGGGTTGTGCTCCACGACGATCGCGCCCAGGCGCAGCACGGCGTAGAACGCGGCGAGGTGCTGTGGCGCGTTGGGCAGCACGAGCGCGACCCGGTCGCCGGGCTTGACGCCGAGCGCGGCCAGGCCGCCCGCCACGCGGGAGACGCGATCAGCGAGTTCGCGATAGGTCTGCGAGGCGCCGAAGAAGGTCACGGCAGGGCGGTCGGCGTACTGCGCGGTCCGCTCGTCGAGCAGGTCGACGAGCGAGCCCGTCGGCAGCTCGATGTCGACGGGCGTCCCTTCCGCGTAGAAGCGGTTCCAGGCCCGGGTTTCGTTCATAAGCACTGGACCAGATTACGGCGCCGTGCTGCGGAATTCAGACCTGAAGCGGTGTCGCGACCGCGAGGTCGCCGTCGCTGATGAGTCGACGAACCGACTCGAGAACCGCCTCCTCCGGTTCGTAGCGCGGCTCATAACCGAGGACTCGCCGCGCTTTGTCGATGCTGAAGCAATGGTTGCGGTGCAGATGCTCCCAGCTCGCGTCGGCGTGGTCGGCCGGGGTCAGTGCGCGGAACTCCTCCCAGCTGACCGGGCGAAGCGACGCCTCCTTTCCGAACCAGCCTGCCGCGATCTGCGCGAGGCCCCGGGCGCTCAGGGCCGACGGGGCGACCGCGGAGAAGGCCTCGCCGGCTGCGGCATGCCGTCGCTCCAGCGCGCGCTCGAACACCTGGGCGACGTCGTCGGCGTGTACGTGGTGCATCAGCTGGGTGCCGCCGTCGGGTACGGCGAGGGGCGCGCCGGCGGAGAGGCGATGCCACACGTCGGGGTCGAGGTTGCCCAGCGCGCCGATCGGCTTCCACCCGGGCCCGACGATGTGTCCCGGGTCGACCGAGGTGGTCACGAGGCCGCCCGCCGCGGTCTCCTGCTGCAGGAGCCGCGCGATGGCCGCCTTGCCGATGCCGTACTCGCCCTCGGCGGGGGTCCCCTCCTCCTCGCGGATGGGCACCTTGCGCGACGGCCCGTAGCGCCAGATGGACCCGCAGTGCACCAGGTGCGCGACGCGGCCGCGCAGGGCATCCACGAGCGCCGTCGCCGACGCGGGAGTGAAGCACACCATGTCGACGACCGCGTCTGGCCGGTGTGCCAGCACCGCGCCACCGAGGGAGCCGTCCGCGTCGGCCCGCTCGCGATCGAGGGTGACGCGCTGCACGTCGTCCCACTCGGGAACGTCGACGTACGGCGTCTGCGTTCCGCGGCTGATGCTCACCACGTCGTGACCTGCTCTGACCAGACGCGGCACGAGATGGCTTCCGATGTGGCCGCTGCCTCCGATGATGACTACCCGCATGCGTCTCCGCTCGTGTGCGCACCGACCTGGAGGCGCCGGTGCTTTCAGCGCCGAGGCTATCGCTCGAGGTCGACAGCGCGGGGAGGGGTGGTTGCCGGGCGGTCGGCGCGCCATGATGGGCCCATGATGCCAGGCGCCCGTGGTCGCGACAGCGGATCGGCCCGATGAGCGACGAGAGCGTCTCGCGCCCCGCGTCGGCCGTCGCGGCCCCCGTGGCTGCGTTTCTGGCAGGTCTGGAATCGCAGTTCTCGCGGATGGAGAGGTTCAAAGACGCCGTGGACCCCGCTGCCGCCCGTCGGGGCGGGCGCATCGTGACGGAGTTCTTCACCCCGCGCGTGCCGGAGCTGCGCGCCGCCGCAGGGCTTCCCGCAGGGCGAGGGCGCGTGGCCCACGGCAAGCGCCTGGCCGCCCGCGACGGCGGACGCGTCGGCACCGACGACATGCCCGTCTACTGCTACTGGGACTCGGGCGTCGATCAGGCGCCCGCGCTCGTGCGTGCCTGCATCGACAGGGTGCGCGAGGTGCATCCCGATGCCCGTGTGCTCGACGCCACCGGCATCCGCGAACTCATCGCCATCCCTGATCGCGTCACCTCGGTGCTGGCCGAGGACCATCCGGCGCAGTTCGCCGACTACGTGCGGGTGGCGCTGCTGGAGAAGTACGGCGGGATCTGGGTGGATGCCACCTGCTGGCTCCCCGGCCCGCTGGACGATGCGATCCTCGCCTACCTCGACGCTGGGGTCGTCTACCCCCGCTGGACGCATCGCGAGATCGGCAACTGGTTCATCGCCGCCGTGCCGGGCTCTCTCGTGATTACGCTGCAGCGGGTCGCGCTCGAGATGTGGTGGGAGGCCCGTGACGACGTGCCGGATTACTTCCTCTATCACCGCATCTTCGAGACGCTCCACTCCCTGATCCCGGAATTCCGCGGGCAGTGGTCGCGGGTGCCCTCCCTCTCGAGCACCGCCAGTCACCTGCTGCAGCTGAGCATGATGGAGCCCTGGTTCCCCGGCGTCGCCGACATCATGGCGCGCCTGTCGATCGTGCAGAAGCTCAGCTACAAGTACGACCCCGCCGCGGTCCCCGACGGCTCGATCCTGGCGCGGCTGCTCGAGCACGGGGCGTTGTAGCGGGCGCCGACCCGTTGCGGGTGCTCACTGCGCTCGGCGCCGTCTGCCTCCTCCGCTCACACCCGCGCGACAGGCTGACGCAGAATCGTCCGCAGCGCCGCCGCCTCGGTGCGCCGCGGGTCGTTGAGGTAGATCTCGTGGTGCTTCCCGGTGCGCACCAGGCCGTTCGCCGGCAGGTACTCCTCGTGCAGGCGCGCGAGCACCGGGGCCTCGTCGTCGTACGAGCCGACGTGCAGAGTCTGCACCGCCAGGCCCTCGTCGAGGGTCTCGAGCCGCAGGCGGTCCAGTGCCGGAGCATCGCCCTTCTGCTCGAGCATCGCGATGACGTCCGCAACGTGATCGTCGGTGATCCAGTGCGGCACGAGGTTCATCACGGTCCAGTCCCACTGGGATTTGTCCCGGGCGCTCGTGAACGTCGCCATGTCCTGCGCCCACCACAGCGCCTCCAGCGGCATGACGACGTAGTCCATGTCGAGGGTGGACTTGCTGAAGAACTTGAGCTTGTAGGCGGCGGGATACAGCGTCGCCAGCGCGTCGGCGTAGGCCTGAGACGTGTTCGGATCGCCGTGCCCGTCGAGCATGAGGTACTGCAGCGGCGGCACGGTGACCACCTCGAACCTGCCCGCAGGCGCGGTGTAGGTCTCGATCTGCTTCTTCAGGTCGGCTTTCACGGCTGCTCCTGGAGGGGTGCTGCTACGAGTCGGTGCGGCCGGTGAAGTGGTCCATCGAGGAGTACACCTTGAAGACCTTGTCGGCCACGACGTCCCAGACGGGGGTCGGAAGCACACCGCGCAGCGCCATGGCGAGCTTGACCGTCCACGGGCGCAGCACCATCGGGGTGCCGCGCACCATGCCGCGCCACGCGGCGCGGGTGGCCTGCTGCGGTGTCATGATCGGCGTCAGCAGGGGGCCGCGTGCCCCGGCGAACATGCCGGTGGAGATGTAGCTGGGGCAGAAGGTCGTCACGCCGATGTGGCGGTGGCCCCGCGCGCGCAGCTCGAGGCGCACCGAGTCGCTCCAGCCGATCATCGCCCACTTGGATGCCGCGTATACGGCCATGTTGGGGTTCGCAAGGGTGCCCGCGGCCGAGGCGATGTTGAGGATGCGCTTGGGGCGGCCGCTGTCGGCGATCATCGCCGGCAGCACCTCGTGGGTCAGCCACATCGCCGCGAGGGTGTTCACCCGCATGGTGAGCTCGATGTCGCGGTGGGGGTCGTTGTCCCAGAACACCCCGGCGCGCACGATGCCGGCGTTGTTGACGAGGATGTCGGGCTCGCCGAGCTCTTCGCGCGTGCGGGCGAGGCCCGCGACGATCTCTTCCTGCTGGGAGACATCCACGCGGTAGGCGCGCACATCGACGCCCGAGGTGCGGAGGCGCACGGCCAGAGCGCTCGCGGCCTCTTCATCGACGTCCCAGAGGGCGACGGCGCGCGCTCCTCCGGCGACGGCGCGCCGGGCGAAGAGCTCGCCCATGCCGCGGGCCCCGCCCGTGATCAGCACGGTCGCGCCGCGGACAGGGTCGGTGGGGTCGGAAGGAGCGGTCATGCGGGACCCTTCTGTCGTCTTCCGACAGCGTATCCGGGCCCCGCATGCGCGCTCAGGTCACCAGGTGGAGTCGCCTCGGATCACGGCATCCGACCCGCCGTCGATGTAGATCACCTGACCGCACAGGTGCGCGTTCTCCTCGCTGACGAGCCAGGCCATGAGGGCGGCGACGTCGCCCGGATCGAAGATGCCGTTGAGGGGCATCGGCACGCGCTGCAGCAGCGCCGCCTTGGCCTCTTCGGTACCGGTCAGGTCGAACGTCATCGGTGTCGCGACGACGCCGGGGGCCACCGCGTTGAGGGCGATGCCTGCGCCCGCCCATTCGGGAGTGGGCGCGACGCGCCGCAGCCAGCGGGCGAGCGCCTGCTTCGAGGTGCCGTAGATGAGGTTGGCCTGGGCGGGGTCATCGGCGAGCTCGGCGGCACGCGCGAGGGCGGCCGGCTCGTCCTCGGCGAGGAACGCCTGCAGCAGCGTCTCGTCCGGCGGGAACAGCGCCGCCATCGAGGTGGTCGCGACCGCGCGCGGGGCGGGGGAGGCTGCCAGCAGCGGCCGGAGCCCGGCGAGGGTGGCCACGGCGCCGAAGAAGTTCACCGCTGCGGTGGCCACGGTCGGCGACGACAGTCCGGCGTTGGCGATGACGACGTCGACGGTGCCGCCGGAACGCTCGGTGACCTCGGTCACGAGAGTCTCCCGACCCTCGGGGGTCGTGAGGTCGACGTTGATGTCCGCCCCGGCGATGTCCACGCCGATCACGCGGTAGCCGCGCTCAGCGAGGAGTTCGGCGGCGGCCCGTCCGATTCCGCTGGCGGAACCGGTGATGACGGCTGTGCGTTCCATGGTCTGTGCCCTTCCTTGGGATTTCCTATGGCAATCATTCCATGTGGTCTGACCATAAACAAGGGGTCTCCGGGTTTTTCGGATGCCAGGGGTTGCGCCGTCAGTACCAAGCGTTACTATGTACCGGTAGTCAGCATTATTGAGTAGTGATGAGGAGTCCGATGGGCAAGCAGGCGACCGAGATGCTCAAAGGCATCCTGGAGGGCGTCGTGCTGGCGATCCTGGCTGAGCGCCCCGCCTATGGATACGAGATCACCGCGTCGCTGCGTGATCGCGGGTTCAGCGACATCGCCGAGGGCACGGTGTACGCCCTGCTGGTGCGCATCGAGCAGCGCGGGCTGGTCGACGTGGCGAAGGTGCCCTCCGAGAAGGGTCCGCCGCGCAAGGTCTACACACTCAACGCGCGAGGCCGCGAGTACCTCGCGGAGTTCTGGCGGACATGGAGCTTTCTGTCGAGTCGGCTGGACCAGCTTCGCCCCACCCCTGAGCAGGACCGAGGAGAGGATTGACGTGGCACACAAGTGGATCGAGTACCTCACGGGGCCGCTCGAGCAGAAGAAGCAGTATCGCCAGGACGTGGCGCGCACCAAAGCTCTTCCCGAGCCCTATGCCACCGCTGCGCAGGCCGTGCACCGGTACCTCCTGGCGTGCGGGGGGATCACCGACGGCGACACGATGGTGAGGATGTTCGCCGACCTCGCCGACCTCTGGGAGCAGGCGGTCGCCGATGGCACCTCCGTGCGCGGGATCGTCGGGGATGACCCGGTCGACTTCGCCGACACCTTCGTGCAGGCCTATGGCGGGGAGCGATGGGTCGACAAGGAACGCGCTCGCCTCACGCACGCGATCGACGATGCCGCGCGTCGACAGGACGGGAACGAGGCGGGCTGATGATCACATCTGCGCCGGCCATCGAGGTGGTCGGTCTGGAGAAGTCCTACCGGGACCTCCCCGTGCTGCGCGGGGTCGACTTCGCCGTCGACCGCGGCAGCATCTTCGCCCTTCTCGGAGCCAATGGCGCCGGAAAGACCACGGCGGTGCGCATCCTGTCGACGCTCCTGCGGGCGGATGCCGGCAGCGTCACGGTGAACGGCTTCGACGTCGCCGCCGCGCCCGCCCGTGTCCGCGAGTCGATCAGCCTCACCGGCCAGTTCGCCGCCGTCGACGAGGTGCTCACGGGACGCGAGAACCTCGTGCTGGTGGCGCGGCTGCGTCACCAGCACCTCCCCGGTGGGATCGCCGACGATCTGCTGCACCGATTCGGTCTCGCCGAAGCCGCCGATCGGCGAGTGGCCACGTATTCGGGAGGCATGCGCCGTCGCCTCGACATCGCGATGAGCCTCATCGGCCAGCCGTCGGTGATCTTCCTCGATGAGCCCACCACGGGCCTGGACCCGCAGGCGCGTCTGGCCGTCTGGGATGCCGTGCGGGAACTCGCCGCCGCCGGCACCACGGTGCTGCTGACCACGCAGTACCTCGAAGAGGCCGAGCACCTCGCCGATCGCATCGCGATCCTGCACGAGGGGCGCATCATCGCCGCAGGGACGTTGGCTGAGCTCAAGCGTCTGCTGCCGCCGGCGAAGGCCGAGTACATCGAGAAGCAGCCGAGCCTCGAGGAGATCTTCCTCGCCGTCATCGGCGACCCGTCGGACCGGGGCGGAACCGCCCCGTCCACTGAGGAGAAGCCGTCGTGACCATCACCGCACGCGTCCCCGCCGGCACAGCCGGCGCGGGCGCCCACTTCTTCCGCGACACCGGCGTGCTGCTGGGCCGCTCCCTGCGCCACATCCTGCGCAGCCCCGACACCATCGTCACGACAGCGGTCACGCCCATCGCGCTGATGCTGCTCTTCGTGTTCGTGCTGGGCGGCGCGATCGACACCGGGTCGGCGGCATACGTGGACTACATGCTGCCCGGGATCCTGCTGATCACGGTCGCCTCGGGCGTCGCGTACACGGCCTACCGGCTGTTCCTCGACATGCAGAGCGGCGTCTTCGAGAGATTCCAGTCGATGCCGATCGCCCGCTCGGGCGTGCTGTGGGCGCACGTGCTGACTTCGCTCGTCGCCAACCTGGCCGCGGTGGCGATCGTCATCGCGGTCGCGCTGGTCATCGGGTTCCGCAGCAGCGCAAGTGCGCTCGCCTGGCTGGCCGTCGCCGGCATCCTCGTGTTGTTCACACTGGCGCTGACGTGGCTCGCGGTCATCGCCGGGCTGACGGCGAAGACCGTGGACGGAGCCAGCGCGTTCTCGTATCCGCTGATCTTCCTGCCGTTCATCAGCTCGGCCTTCGTGCCCACCGACACCATGCCCGCACCCGTCCGATGGTTCGCGGACCACCAGCCGGTCACCTCGATCGTCAATACCGTGCGTGCGCTCTTCGAGGGGCAGCCGGTGGGCACCGGCATCTGGATCGCGCTGGCGTGGTGTCTCGGCATTCTGCTGGTGGCGTTCGTGCTCGCGCTGCGCATCTACCGCCGGAAGATCAGCTGACGGTCACACCGTGAGCATCACCTTGATCGCCCGGCGCTCGTCCATGGCGCGGTAGCCCTCTGCGGCATCCTCGAGGGGGAGCGCCAGGTCGAAGACCTTGCCCGGATCGATCTCGCGGTCCCAGATGCGCTGGATCAGCTCGGGCAGGAAGCGCCGCACCGGCGCCGGTCCGCCGTGCAGGTGCACAAGGGAGAAGAAGAGCTCCCGGCCGGGAAGCTCCACGTCGTGCGATACCCCGACGAACCCGATGTGGCCGCCGGGTCGCGTGGAGCGCAGCGCCTGCAGCATGGACTCGTGGGTGCCGACCGCCTCGATCACCGAGTGCGCTCCCAGCCCGTCGGTGAGCTCCTTGATGCGGGCGACGCCCGCGTCGCCACGTTCCTCGACGATGTCGGTCGCGCCGAACTCCCGTGCGAGCGCCTGGCGGTCGGCGTGGCGGCTCATCGCGATGATGCGCTCGGCGCCGAGCTCGCGCGCGGCCAGGATCCCCATGAGCCCCACGGCGCCGTCGCCGACGACCGCCACCGTCTTTCCAGGACCGGCTTCTGCCGCGACGGCGGCGAACCAGCCGGTGCCGAGCACATCGGATGCCGCCAGCAGCGAGGGGATCAGATCGGCATCGGGCTGGCCGGGAGTCGCGACGAGAGTGCCGTCGGCCAGCGGGATGCGCGCGTATTGGGCCTGCGTGCCGATGCGGCCCATCGGCACGGCGTGCACGCAGCGCGACTGATAGCCGGCACGGCAGATCTCGCAGGTGTTGTCCGAGGCGAAGAACGATCCGACGACGAAGTCGCCGACTTTCACGGTGCGCACGTCGTCGCCGATCTCGGTCACGACGCCGACGTACTCGTGGCCCATGGGGGTGTGGTTCACCTTGTCGGCCCCGCGGTACGGCCAGAGGTCCGAGCCGCAGATGCAGCTGGCCGCGAGCTTGATGATGGCGTCCGTGGGCTCGACGATCACGGGGTCATCCCGGTCCTCGACGCGCACGTCTCCTGCGGCCTGCATGATCACTGCGCGCATGCGCGTCTCCTTCGTTGCGTTCGTTCCTTGGTCTCGCCCGGGCTGTGTGCTCGGCGCCGCTCACGATAGACCCCGGGGCTGGGGTGTGGCACGGATGGCGGCGAGGGGATGCCGCGCCGACCGCGATTCGAATCGATTCGAATCCGGCGATATGATGGCCCGTTACTTTCCCCCGCTCCGGCGTCACCGCCCCCCGATTCCCCGGAAGTCCTGCATGTCCACGTCCCTGACCACCGGCAGCCCTTGGCGCGTCATCCTCCTCTTCTCCGTGCCGTTGCTGCTCGGCAACATCGTGCAGCAGATGTACCAGTTCGCCGACGCCGTGGTCGTCGGCCGGTGGCTGGGGGTCGAGGCGCTCGCCGCCGTAGGGGCGACCGGAAGCCTCTTCTTCTTCCTCCTCGGGTTCGTGTGGGGTCTCACCACCGGTTTCGCCATTCCCACCGCTCAGGCGTTCGGGGCGCGCGACGCGGCGGGCGTGCGCCGTTCCGTCGCGGCCGGCACCATGCTCACCGGCATCGCGACCGTGCTGCTGACGATCGCCGGTCCGCTGCTGTCGGAGCCGATGCTGCTGCTGCTGCGCACGCCGGCCGAGCTCATGCCGCAGGCGACCGTCTTCGCCCAGGTGAGCTTCCTCGGATCCGGCGCCATGCTCTTCTTCAACTACCTCTCGGCGATCATCCGCGCCATCGGCGACTCGCGCACGCCGCTGATCTTCCTCACCATCGCCTGCGTGCTCAACGTCGGCCTCGTCGTGCTGATGGTCGGACCCCTCGCCTGGGGAGTCGGCGGTGCGGCGCTCGCGACGGTTGTCGCCCAGGGCCTGTCGGTGGTGCTGTGCGTGGAGTTCGTGCGCCGCCGCGTCCCCGCCCTGCAGATGCGGCGCAGCGACTGGCGCGTGTCGTGGGAGGACATCGCCGATCACCTGCGGCTGGGCCTTCCCATGGGATTCCAGGCATCGATCATCGCCATCGGCGCCCTCGCGGTGCAGGTGCGCCTGAACGAGCTCGGCGCCGACGCGGTCGCGGCGTACACCACCGCGTCGCGCGTGGACTCCCTCGCCGTGGCGCTGCTGCAGTCGCTGGGGCTCGCGGTCTCGATGTACGTCGCGCAGAACTTCGGCGCGCGGCGCCCCGACCGCATCCGCCGCGGCGTCGTGCAGGCGGTGTGGATGTCGATCGCGGCCTCGGTCGTCGTCGGTGCGCTGCTCGTCGTGTTCGGCAGCGGCGTGGTGCGCCTGTTCGTCGGGGAAGGCGCGGATGCCGTCGTGGGCCTTGCCGCCCTCATGCTCGTCATCAATGGCGTCAGCTACAGCCTGCTGGGCGTGCTCTTCGTCGTCCGCGGCGCCCTGCAGGGCCTCGGGCACGCCCTCATCCCCACCGTCACCGGCGTGATCGAGCTGGTGATGCGCGTCGTCGCCGCCGTCGTGCTGGGCGGGCTCATCGGCTTCGCCGGCGTCGCCTGGAGCAACCCGCTGGCCTGGTTCGGGGCGGTCGTGCTGCTCGTGCCGGCCTACATCCGCGAGCACCGGCGCCTGGCCGGCATGCCGGTGCTGCCCGACACGGTGACCCCCACGACGCCGATCGC
>NZ_JANJFJ010000103.1:0-13252 GCF_024626565.1 Microbacterium sp. zg.Y909 | reverse complement strand
GCCGCCCATGACGCGGTTCCTGGCCGAGCAGCTGTCGACCGCGCACTGGTTCGACCAGCGCGAGACCCGCCGGGCGCTCGCGTGGGCGCCGTCGGTGAGCATCGATGAGGGGCTGCGGCGGCTCGCGACGCACGCGGCGGCGACCGCCTGACGCCGCCGTCAGGCCAGCGAGAGGAAGAGCTTCTCCAGCTCCTCGGGGTTCGAGCTACCCTCGGCGTCGGGGTCGTTCAGGCACTCCTTGAGCGCGGTGGAGATCACGAGGAACCCGGCGCGGTCGAGCGCCTTCGACACGGCCGAGAGCTGCTGCACGATCTCGCGGCACGAGGCGTCGGACTCGACGGCGGCGATCACTGCGGCCAGCTGACCATGCGCGCGGCGCAGCCGGTTGGCGATCTTGCGCTGCGCCTCGGGGTCGTGGACGACGACGGCCGCGGTGGCGGTGGCGGTGGAGTCAGTCATGGGGAGCCTTCCTCGGGGCGGCCGATTTGACATCCACAATACCCCACGGGGTATGTTTGAGATACCCCAGGGGGTATAGCCCTCCCCCTCGAACGAAGGAACAACACGACATGTGTCGAGCAGTGAACTGCCGCGTCTGCGGCAAGACGACCTGGGCCGGCTGCGGCCAGCACGTGCAGAGCGTGAAGCGCAGCGTGCCGGCATCGGATTGGTGCAACGGCTCGCACACCGCGGACCAGATCGCGGCGTCGAAGGCCCAGCGCGGCGGCTTCTTCGCCCGCCTGTTCGGCCGCTGATCCCACCCATCCCCAGCCCGAAAGAAAAGACACCACCATGTGCGCACGCGTCACCTGCCCCCGCTGCCTGAAGCCGACCTGGGACGGTTGCGGCAACCACATCGAAGAAGCCCTCGCCGGGGTCGCCCCCGCCGACCGCTGCAGCTGCTGACTCCTACCGACGTCACCGACCTCGGCTCGGTGTCGCAGGCCTCCGACGCGACGGGTCTCCCCATCGTGCGCTGATCACGCGACACGCGTCGACGACGGTCGAAGGCCCGTTCGCGGCGTCAGCCGGCGAACGGGCCTTCGCCGTCCAGAAACGGCCACGGCGCCCATAGCGCGTCGCGCGGCAGGAGCGGCGCCGCGACGAGCAGGCGGTCGGCGGGATAGTCCTCGGCACGCCCCGATCCCGAAGACGATGCGATGCCCGGCTCGTCGAGCGAGAAGTACACCGGCAGCTCGCGCCGCCGATCGATCCCCTCGGCGAACCCGCCCTCGACCACGGTGCGCACCGTCCACTCCATCTCATCCGCGCCCCGCTCCCACGTCTCGTCGCAGGCGTCGCACCCGCACACCGGGAACGGAAAATCGTGCAGCAGCCCCGCGTGCAGGATCACTCCGGGAAAGGCCGTGAACACGAAGGTGAGGACCGCGGCATCCTCATCGCGCGGCGTCACCCGCACCGCCCGCGTCACCGATGCCGGGAGGCGCAGCAGATCCGACGATGCCGCGGGATCCTCGACGACGGCCACATCGAAGGTCTCTGCGAGCCACGCGATGAGGGCGTCGGCCACGACCTGCAGCGGCGCGAAACGCTCCAGGTTACTCACGACGGAGTAGGAATCCGACGGCGGCGACTGCGCCCACCGGTTGCCGTAGGCGATCGGGCGCCCGGTGTCATCGGTGAAGGTCCGCGGCGCAACGCTGGGCCGCACGTAGTCGGTCATTCCCGAACGGTACCGCGCGAGGGGCGTGGCGTCATCCGTTCACTCGGCACCCTGTCGGTGCCCGTGACGTCGATGCCCCAGATCACTCCGAACGCGTCGGTGAGCACGCCGAAGCCGGGACTCCACGGCGGCGCCGCAAGCGGCTCGACGATCGATGCGCCGGCGGCGAGCGCCGTCCAGTATCCCTGCTCGTCGAGCGTCTCTCCCCGCACCGACAGGAAGAAGGGCTGGCGTTTCGCGCGCTGCCGGCCGCGACGCCGGTACCGCCGGCGGCACCGAGGGTTGCCGAAGGGCGACGCCGCTCAGTACCGTGCGGGGAAGGAGGCACCGTGTCCAACAGCGATGAACAGATCCTGCCCGGTTCCGAGCTGGATCTCGCCCTGCAGCGGGCGCTCGACGCGGCGAATCTCCGCGCCGGTGGCGCCACCGAGGTGACCATGGCCCACGTCGCCCACGACGAGGAACCGTCGGCTGTCGACGTCGGCGGTGTCGGCGGCGCAGGGGCCGACGGCGACTAACCCCCTTGGCGCCTTCAGTCCTCGGGCCGGCGGCGCAGTCGCTTGACGTCGGTGCGCTGCTTCTTCGCGGTCAGGCGCCGCTCCTTCGCGCCCCGGGTCGGCTTCGTCGCACGGCGGGATGGCGCCGGTGGGCGCAGTGCGTCGGCGACGAGCGCCGCCAGCCGTTCGCGCGCGGCGTCGCGGTTGCGCACCTGGGCGCGATGCTCGGATGCCGTGATGGTCAGCACTCCCCCGATCAGACGACCCGACAGCCGCTGGAGGATCCGCTCGCGCTGATGCGGGGTCAGGGATGCCGAGCCGGCGGCATCCCATACCAGCTCCACCCGCGAGTCTGTGGTGTTCACGCCCTGCCCACCGGGTCCAGAGGAGCGTGAGAACCGCCAGGTCAGCTCCGACTCCGCGATCGTCAGCCCGGGCGTGACGCGCAATCCGGGTCGATAGGCGGCGGGCATGGGTTCATTCTGGCGTCTCCGGGGCACCCCCGGGACGACCGTCGTCATCGCCGCTACCGTGGGGCGCATGATGGCTCAGGGCAACGCACTTCTGACATCCGCCCGCGCCGCCGAAGAGGCGATGCTGACTCCTGAGCTCCGGCGCGATCCGAAGCGGGTGCGGGAACTGCTGCACCCGGACTTCGTCGAGGTGGGCCGGTCCGGCCGGCGCTGGTCTCGCGACGATATCGTGATGGCCCTCGCCCACGAGCACCCCCTCCCGGTCGTGACCGACGAGTGGGAGGCAGTGGAGCTCGCACCGGACCTGGCACTGGTCACCTACACGATCACCGGACCCGGGCAGCCGAGCCGGCATTCGTCCGTGTGGATGCAATCCGACGGACGCGTACGGCTGCGGTTCCATCAGGGAACGTTCGTCGCGCAGGAGGATGACGCGGCGGCGCGCGACACCGCCCTACCGATCGGTAGGTAGACTGATTGCGTGACCTCGCCTTCCGCTGTCCTCCTCACCCGCCTGACCAAGCAATACGGCGAGCGCGCCGTGCTCTCCGACATCGAACTCACCGTGCCGCTGCGCAGCCGCACCATGGTGCTCGGTCACAACGGCGCCGGTAAATCCACCCTGCTCGAGATCATCGCGACGCTGCGCACCCCCACCTCGGGCACCGTCCATATCGCCGGCCTCGACGCGCGCACGCATCTGCGGGAGGTGCGCCGGCTGATCGGCCTCACCCCGCAGGCGAACGCCCTAGACCCTCTCTCCACGCCGCTCGAAGCGCTGCGGTTCCACGGTGCTGTGCTCGGGCTGGGGCGCCGCGAGACGACCCGCCGCGCGGACGAACTGCTGCAGCTGCTCGGCCTGGCGGAGAACGGCACCACCCGCATCAGCACGCTCTCGGCGGGAACCCGCCGCAAGGTCGACCTGGCCCTCACCCTGCTCGCCGAACCGCGCATCGTCATCCTCGACGAGCCGACGACGGGGCTCGACCCGGTGAGCCGACTGGACTTCTGGGCCGAGCTCACCCGGCTTAGCGACGCGGGTCACACGCTCATCATCTCCACGCAGGACCTGCACGAGGCGGACGTGCTCGCCACCGGCATCGTGGTGCTGCGCGAGGGGCGCGTCGTCGCGCACGACTCCTCCGCCGCCCTCAAGCACCGCGTCGGCGAGCGCACCCTCACGCTGGAGTTCGCTGCGCCGGCAGAGGCGCAGCGTCTGCTGTCGAGCCTGAGCACGCCCTTCATCGCAGACCCGACCGACGAGCGCAGGGTGCGGCTCGCGCTCACCACTGGGGCGGATGCCGCGGCCGGCATGCCCGCGCTCAACACAGCCCTGACGGAGCTCGCCGGCTTCGCCGGCTCCCCCACCGCGCTCAGTATGAGCGAACCGTCGCTCGACGATGTCTTCCTTGCCCTCGCCGCCCGCTGACCCCCCTGAGAGAATCACCATGACCTCGTCACTCGCCTCCCCGCTGCCGGCGTCACTGTACGGTCCGCACTCGCCGTCTATGCCGCGGCCGTCGCCCGCTCCACGCGCGCCATCGTGCGCTCGCCCGCCCTGCTCATCTCCCCGCTCGCCCAGTCGCTGTTCTTCCTCATCGTCTACGCCGGGCAGCTCGGGACCGTCGGTGACGGTTATCTCGGGAGCGGCGGGTTCATCGCGTTCCTGCTGCCGCTGATCCTGCTCACGGGCGCCGCGACGGGCGCCGGGGCCGCCGGCACCCTCGTGCTCCGCGACCTCGACACCGGCTACCTCGACCGGCTGCGCCTGGCACACGGTTCGAACGCACCCTTCCTCGCGGGCGCCGTGGTCGCCGCGCTCGCGACGGTGATGCTGCAGACGGCCGTCACCATCGCCGGGGCGGCGGCCATCGGGTACCGCCCGCACAGCACTCTCGGCGTGGCCGCGATGGCCGGCCTGCTCACGGCGCTGGCGCTGGGCATCGCGCTGCTCAGCATCGCGGTGGCGATCCGCACCCGGTCCGCGGCCAGCACGGGACTGGTTCCCCTCGCCGTCTTCGGGCTGTCGTTCTTCACCGGCGTCTTCGCCCCCGTCGACGAGCTCACCCCCTGGATGCGGACGATCGCCACGGTCAACCCGCTCACCTACGTCATCGACGCCGCACGTCAGCTCGAACGCGCAGCCACGGTCACCGCGCTGCCGATCGCGCTGGCGGCGCTGGTTACGCTGATCCTCGCGGGGATCGCCTCTTGCGCCCTCGCATCCGCACACGCTCGGAGAAACCGATGACCCCCGATCCCGGAACCCGCGACCTGATCCTGAATGCTTTCGCGCAGCAGCTCGCGACCGCCGGCTACCCCGGTGTCTCGCTCGCCGGCGTCGCGGCGACCGCCGGCATCCAAAAGGCGTCCATGTACCACCACTTTCCCGGCGGCAAGGAGCAGATGTACGCCGAGGTCGCCCTGCGGTACAGCGATGATCTGGGCGCCCGTGTAACGCAGGCCATCGCGGCACCCGGGGGATTCGAGGGGAAGCTGATCGCCCTCGCTGCAGCATCCGCCGACCAGCACGCCGGGGCCGTGTCGTTCGAGCAGCGCATCTACGATGCACTCGACCACGTCTCGGAGTCGACCCGCACCGAGGTCATGCGGCGCTATGCCGCGTCGATCCTGGACCCGGTCGTCGCGTTGTTCTCCCGCGCCGTGGACGACGGCGACGTGACGGGCAGTCCGGGCTTTCTCATGAACGCGTTCCTGCATCTCTGCCGCGCCGGCGACGGCAGCGACGGGGACTACGCGCGTCGCGTCGTGGAGCTGTTCCTGCACGGCGCGGCGCCGAGCGCCAGCTGACGCGACCCCCGGTCTGGCCCGGCATCCTCAGCCCGCTGGCGTGGGCGGACGATGAACCACGCAGACCTCGGCCTCGACGCAGACGCCGACCCGAATCGCGTCCGCGAGCTGCTGTATCCGGACTTCCGCGCGCCGGCTGCAGATCGCTGAGGCTGTGGGCGAGGCGACCCGGCCTCCGCCGCGCTCGTTGGAGTGGCAGCTGGTGCGGCATCCGCCTCGGTGTAGCCGGTCGTGAGGTTAGCTGCGGCGGGCGAGCACCTCCCGCAGATACCGCCCGGTGACGCTGTCGGCGCTGTGGGCGATCTGCTCGGGGGTGCCGCTCACGGTGATGCGTCCGCCGCGCACGCCGCCGCCCGGACCCATGTCGATCACGAAGTCGGCGTTGGCGATCATGTCGAGGTCGTGCTCGATGAAGACGACGGTCGCGCCGTTGTCGACCAGCCGCTGCAGCACGCCGAGCAGCACCCGCACGTCGAGCGGGTGCAGACCGATGCTCGGTTCGTCCAGAACGAACAGCGCGTCATGCTGATCGCGGCCGAGTTCGGTGGCCAGCTTCAGTCGCTGGGCCTCGCCTCCCGAGAGCCCCGGGGTCGCCTCACCGAGCGCGAGGTAGCCGAGGCCCAGGTCGACGAGGGTCTGCAGGCGGGAGCGGACGTTCTTCAGATCGTCGGTGTGCTCGATGGCCTGGGCGACCGTGCAGCCGAGCAGCTGCGGCAGCGTGAGCCCGTCGCCCTCGCTGCTTCCCTGTGGGATGCGGCCCATCGCATCGGCCGCAGGCGCGTACCGGGAGCCGTTGCAGTCGGGGCAGACGATGTCGACGTCGGGCAGGAACTGCACATCGAGCTGGATCTGTCCGGTCCCGTCGCAGGTGGGGCAGCGCAGGCTGCCGGTGTTGTACGAGAAGTCACCGGCCGTGAGGCCCCGCTCCTTCGCCGCAGGGGTCGCGGCATACGCGCGCCGCAGGTCGTCGAGCACGCCGCTGTACGTGGCGACGGTCGAGCGCACGTTGATGCCGATGGGCGACGCGTCCACGACGTTGACACGCGTGATGCCGTCCGGCTCGATCATCCGGATGTGTTCGGGCAGCGGCCGGTTCGCCGCGTGCGCGATCAGCGCCGGCACCAGGCTCTCGAGCACCAGCGTGGTCTTCCCCGAACCGGAGACGCCCGTCACAGCGGTGAGACGGCCCCGCGGGATGCGGAGGTCGAGGGCGTGCACGGTGTGCAGAGGCGCGGTCTGCAGGCGGATGCCGCCGAGCGACGCGAACACCTCGGCCTCGCCGGGTCGGCAGCGGACGAGGATGTCCTCGCGGTCGGCGAGGAACCCGCCGAGGAGCGACGTTGTGCTCTGCTCCAGGGCCTCGAGGGTCCCTTCGGCGATGATGGTGCCGCCGTCTCGTCCGGAGCCGGGGCCGATCTCGATGAACCAGTCCGCGTGGCGCAGCAGCTGCACATCATGGTCGACCACGACGACCGAGTTGCCGTCGGCCAAGAGGCTCTCGATGACGGCGAGCAGACCGTCGACGTTGGCGGGATGCAGCCCGATCGAGGGTTCGTCCAGCACGTAGAGCACGCCCGTGGTGCGGCTGCGCACCGCGCGCGACAGCGCGACCCGTTGCCGTTCGCCGGTCGACAGCGTGGAGGACGCACGGTCGAGCGTGAGGTAGCCCAGCCCGAGTTCGATCAGTCGCTGGGCGGTGTCGACGAACTGGCCGACGATGCTCTGCGCCATCGGCACCATCGGCTCGGGCATGGTGGCGGGGATCGTCGGCACCCACCCGGCCAGGTCGTCGAGGGTCTTGGCCGTGGCCTCGGCGAGGTTGATGCCCTCGACCAGGCTGGAGCGGGCCTGCTCGTTCAGGCGGGTGCCGTGGCACTCGGGGCAGGTCTGCACGCTGAGGAACCTGTCCACACGCTCGAGCCCCTTCGTGGTGGTGGCCTTCTTCACAGCCTCTTCCACCGACTGGCGGGCGTTGCGGTAACTGGCGTTCAGTTCGAAGAGCTTGCCGTTCTTCGCCGGGTACAGGATGACCCGCTTGACCGGCGGCCCCTCGAAAACGACGCGCCGCTCCTCCGGCGTCAGCTCAGAGAACGGCACATCGGTGCGCACCCCGAGTTCCGCGGCGACCTTCCGCATCGCCGCGAGTCCGAACATCGACCACGGCGCGACCGCACCCTCGTCGATGGTCCGGGAGGGATCGGGCACGAGGGCGTCGTCGTCGACCTCTCGCACCGACCCGGTGCCGGCGCAGCGCGGGCAGGCGCCCTCGCTGTTGAACGCGAACGACTCCGCGCTCGGCGGCCCGAACACCGCGCCGCACTCCGGGCAGGTCAGCGGCAGGTCCAGCGCGACGTTCATCGTCGGCTCCAGGTGGTGCCCGTTGGGACACCGGTGGCATCCCAACCGCGAGAACAGCAGCCGCAGGGTGTTGAGCAGCTCCGTGGACGTGCCGAACGTGCTGCGCACTCCGGGGATGCCGGGCCGCTGCCGCAACGCGAGCGCCGCGGGCACGTGCTCGACACTGTCGACCGCCGCGTGCGCCGCCTGAGTCAGCCGCCGGCGCGTGTAGGTGGACAGGGCCTCCAGATACCGCCTCGACCCCTCGGCGTACAGCACGCCGAGAGCGAGCGACGACTTGCCCGAACCCGAGACGCCCGCGATCGCGACGAAATTACCCAGCGGCACGGTGACGTCGATGTTCTTCAGATTGTGAACTCGGGCGCCGCGCACGGTGATGGCGTTCGGAGCCCGAGCCGCCGCTTCGGGTGTCTTGCTGTCCGACGGGGGGTGCGTCACGGCCACACGGTAGCAACGGGGTCCGCGGGCGTCGAGGCCGCCTGGTGCCGATTCACTCCCCGCGCAGCTGGGCGAGCAGTTCGGTGTCACCGCTGCCCGCGGCCTCGACGATCCGCCCGTTGGCCACGCGGTAGAAGGCGAACTCCGCCACGTTGACGTGACGACGCGTCGCCGCGATGCCCCGGAAGGCGCCCTGGTGGGTGCCGCTGCCGCGCAGGTGCGCGGCGACGCGGTCGTCTTCGACGACGAGCTGGATGCGGCGCCAGCGCCAGTCCGGAAAGGCGTGGAAGAGATCGGCGAGATCCTCGATCCACGCGTCGGCCCCTCCCGGAAGGTGTGCTCGACGCACCGCCGGGTCGAGGAACGACCGGATGGCCTTGAGGTCGTGGCGATTGAGCGCGTCGACGTAGTCCGCGAACCACTCGTGCAGCTCCCACGACTCCATCCGTCCATTATCGAGGGGGATGCCGACGGGCAGCCGGTCGCGCGTCACCCGAGCAGCGGTCGCAGCGCCTCCACGAACGGATGCAGCCGCCGTGCCATGACCGTGTCGAGCGGCTCGCTCACCTCGGGGGCAGCGGCCCAGTCTGAGGTCACACGCTCACCGATGGCCATGAGCACCACCGAGATCTTCGAGGTGACCGACGACATCGTCGAGAACCACGAGAAGTACGCCAAGATCATCAGCCACCGGTTCCCGTTCGAGCAGACGCTCGAGGCACTCGAACTCGCGGCCACGCCCGGCGCGGCGGACAAGGTGACCGTCGTCTTCGACTGACACCGCGCACTGAGCGGCGGCCCGTCTCTGCGATCCGCAAGGCGGGCCGCCGTCATCCGGCAGGTGCCCGCCGGGCCCCGTCGGGGATAGGGTCCACCGCATGGACCTCCCGAAGATCGGCGAACCCGCAGGCCGTGCCCTGGCGCAGGCTCAGATCCGCACGATGGACGATGTGCGACGCGTGGGTCTGGATCACATCGCGACGCTTCACGGAGTGGGCCCGAAGGCCATCGAGCTGCTGCGGGAGGCACTGGCGGACTGACCCACCCTCACCCGGAGGTGTCGGTCCACGACGCGATGTCGACGCCGTGGTTGTCCGGGGAGGCCAGCGACCACCACGCCGGCGCCTGGGTGTCATCGACCAGGCGGCCACCTGCGGCGAGCGCGGCATCCACCCGCGCCTGCGCCTGATCGGCGGGAACGAAGACGTCGAAGTGCGTGCGCCCGCGCGCCGGGGTGTCCCCGGTGATCGGATTGAACGCCAGCTGCGGGCCGCAGCGCAGGGGGTCGATGGCATCCGTCTCGCCGAGCGGCTCGTAGCCGAGCGCCGCCAGGAAGAACGGCCGCACGTCGACCTGCGAGTGCTGTGCCACGTAGATGCCGACCGACTGGGCCAGCGCCGGGTCGGCGATCAGTCCCCGTTCGGCGGCGGCGAGCGAGACCGCGGCGGCGAACTGGGCAGCGGCCGCGGGAATGCCCTGCTGCGTGCGGTCGGGCACGCGCACGACGACGCCTTCGGGCCGCAGGTCGACATCGGGCAGGATGCCGAAGCGTTCGGCCGCGGCGACGATCGGGCCGATGAGCTCGGCAGCCTGCGCCAGCGACGTCGCGGTGAAGACGGCGTGCGGTCCGGACTCGGTGACCCGCCACTCCGCGACGTCGGGGGCACGGTGGAACTCCGCAGCGGAAATGCCCGCCGGCGCGTTCGTCGACTCGTCCATCGCAAGACCCCTTCTGCAGCATCCGGCGCCGTCGTCGCGGACGGGAACCTGGCGGGCATCACGGTACTCGCGGAGGCGGGCGAGCGATACGCCGGAGGCGGACAGGGATGCCCTCACTGGAGGCGGCTGCGCCTGCCTCGATGGCGTAGGGAGCCCGGTCAGCCCGGCTGTCCGTCAACCACCACCGCGCCCTCGAGCCCGGCGGTGACGAGGTGCGTCAGATCGACCGAGAAGATCGGCCGCACATCGATGTCGCTCGGCTGAGGCAGGGGCATGTCATCCCTCCGTGGAACCGCCGCACGGTGACCGGGCACCACCGCGCGCGACGACGGCACCAGCGAGCCGCCGCCCGGCCTATTCATCGCCATCGAACAGCCCTCCGTCGAGGATGCGGTTGTAGCGCAGCCGCAGCGCGCGTTCCGTGCTGGCCGCGAGGCCTGCCACGACGAGCGAGATGTTCAGCCACGCCGGCAGCCGGATGGGACTGACGAATGTGCCGATCCGCTCCGCGATCAGCGGGAACTGCGTGACGGTCTCGATGAGCTGCGGCACCGCGAGGGCCAGAGCCACGACGAGCACGATCAGCGAGGCGGCGCTGATCGCGTGGCTGAGCGCCGGGGCGGTCCGATCCAGCCGTGCGCGCCGGCCCTCAGCGGACGCCGGGTCGGGGGTCAGCTGCCGTGCGGAGCCGTCGTACGCGACGTAGTGCGCGCGGCGCAGCCCGAAGCCGCTGGTCACGACCTCGATGCGCCCGCCCGACACCGGGAATGCCCCCGGAAGCCGCGACCGGCCGGCATGGCGCCCGTCGCGGTAGAGGTCGGCCCACACCACGCCGTCGTCGTCTCCCCCGTGCCGCACGTCGACCGACCACGTCTGGAGTCGACCGCCGGGATCGATGAGGCGGAGATGAAAAAGGGAGCGCGCGAAGGACTGCCACCAGCGATAAGGCGGCAGCGGGTGTCCGTCGCCGGCGGCGGAATGGCCAGAGGGGCGGCGCTTACCGCTCCAGGCCATTCCGCCGTCCAGCGGCTCGTCGGATTGCGAAGCCATCGCCGCGTCACACCCCCACGACGTAGGTGAGGGCGAGCCAGAACCCGACCGTGGTCACCGTCGTCCAGAGGACGATAGCGACGGCCTGCCAGAGCAGCACCCACCTCCGCGAGGTCCCGGCGGCGACGAGCATCGCCGAGGTGAACTGGGTCGGGATCGCGAGGGGTCCAAGAATGCTCGCACCCGGCACGCCGAAGCGAACGAGCCACGTCATGACGCGCTGGCGCCCCTTCGACTCGGGCTTGGCGGATGCCGGCGGCACGATGACCGCGGCATCCCCATCGTCCTCGAGAGTCGAGAGAGACGAGGTGCCCGCGCTCGCGCCGACCCGCGCTGTGCTGCGGGCGACGACGGCGGTGCGTGCCCGCGAGGTGAGCAGCACGATGATGAGCACGGTGAGGAAGTTGCCCGCAACCGCGGCGGCTGCCGCAGCGAGCGGGTGCATTCCGCCGACCATGCCGATCACCGACCCCACCTCGCCCTCGACCATGGGGATCGCGGCGGCGAGCGCGACGATGAGGGGTTTGACGAGAGCGGGCACCTGAGTGGCGAGCTCTTGCAGGTTGAGGATGAGTTCTTGCACGAAGTTCATGGCATTTCCTTTTTCTGTTGTGGTGGGCGGAGGGTAAGGAGATCACCTGTTGTCAGAACAGGGTCAAGTCGTCGGGGTGGGCGCTCGCCCGCACGCGCTCCTGCGCGAGCAGGCCGGCGCGGGTGAGCACGTCGATCTGGGCGGGGTTGTAGAGCTCCGCCACCGCTTCGACGAACGTCTGATGCGTCACGCGGGCGCCGCGGGTGCCGCGGGAGACGCGTGCGGCAGGGTCGGTGAGCCATGGGTAGTCGATGAGGTTGCGGGCCAGGGTGGGCGCGAGCCGCTCGGCGAGCCGCTGGCGGGTCGCCTCGTCGGCCTCGGCCGGCAGGGCGCTGACCTCATCGCCGACGGCGCCGGACTCGGCATCCACTTCGACCATGCGGCGCAGGTCCGCCAGCGCGTCGTCGTCGTAGAGCCGCGTGTAGATGTGGATGATCGAACGGTCCGCCTCGGACAGGTGCGCCGCGACCGACGCGAATCCGGCGGGGGCGTCGGCCGGCGCGTCGTCGCGAAGGATCGCCGCGATGTCGGCGCGCGCCTGCTGCAGGCGCGCGATGTTCGCCGCCAGTTCCGCATCCACCGCGCGCAGCGCGTCGGGCGCGTTCTCGTCGCCCGCTCCCACCGGGCCCACCTGCGCCAGCGGCACGCCCAGCTGCGCCAGGCGGCGGATGCGCAGCAGGCGCACCAGGTGGCGCACTCCGTACTGCTTGTAGCCGTTGTAGCGGCGATCGGGCTCGTCGAGCAGTCCGAGCCGGTGATAGTGCCGGATGGTGTTGACGGTCGTGCCCGCCAGGTCGGCGAGCTCGCGGGTGCTCCACGCCATCGGATGCTCCTAGCGCGGGATGCCGGCGCGTGCGCCCAGCAGGATGCCGGCGAGGGCTGCGGCCAGGCTGACGGCAACCGCGTCATGCGTGTCGGCGTCGTCCCGCGCCAGAGGTGCGCGGGTCAGGCTGCCGGGCGTCGGTGCGGTGGGCGGTCGGACGACGGCGCCGACCTCCGCCGCGGGTGATGAGGTGCTCATCGGGGTCCCTTTCCTTGGATGGTCCCGTCAGGCTCGCACCGGCGCCTCCACCGTCGCGTCGGTAGCCGTCCCTACACGAAAACTCCGCGGACCGCGACCGCATTTGTTCGCGTCGGTGACAATCACCTAGTACGGTGGCGAACACCCGAAGGGAGCCCCAGTGACGCATCTTCTCGGCCGGCACGCCGAGCGCGAAGCGGTCGAAAAGCTCCTCACCCGGGCACGAAGCGGGCACAGCGGAGCGCTCGTGGTGCGCGGCGAGGCCGGCATCGGAAAGACCGCGCTGCTTCAGCACGCGCGCGCCGACGCGCAATCCGCGGGGTTCCGGGTGGAGATCTCGGTCGGTGTGGAGTCGGAGTCGCAGTTCGCGTTCGCCGGCCTGCACCAGTTGTGCGCGTCGCTGCTGCATCACGCGAGCACCCTGCCCGAACCGCAGCAGACCGCGCTGGGGGTGGCGTTGGGACAGCAGGCGGGCGATCCCCCTGACCGTTTTCTCGTCGGGCTCGCGACCCTCAACCTGCTGGCCGAAGTGGCCGAGGAGCGGCCGCTGCTGTGCCTCGTCGACGATGCGCAGTGGCTCGACGATGCCTCCGCGCAGGTGCTCGCGTT
>NZ_JANJFJ010000011.1:0-44116 GCF_024626565.1 Microbacterium sp. zg.Y909 | reverse complement strand
GACCTGCGGGTGGCTGCCCGCCGTCCGGTGCTGCTCACCAACATCGCCTCTCTCGCGATGGGGTTCTCGCTCTTCGCCTCGAACGTGGCCTACCCGCAGCTGCTGGAGCTGCCGGCCCCTGCGGGTTTCGGACTGTCACTGCTCGCCGCCAGCCTCGTCATCGCGCCGGCGGGCCTGGTGATGATGGTGCTGTCGCCCTACTCGGGGCGGGTGGCGCGCACCGTCGGCCCTCGGCTGCTGCTGATCCTCGGGGCGATCGCCCTCATCGTCGCGTACGGGTTCACGCTGCTGTTCTCCTCCGAGGTGTGGCACATCCTGGTGGCCAATCTGCTGGTGGGCGTCGGGATCGGCTTCGGCTACGCCAGCATGCCGATGCTCATCATGCGCAGCGTGCCGCAGAGCGAGACGGGCGCCTCCAACGGCCTGAACGCACTGTTCCGCTCGCTCGGCACCAGCACGGCTGCTGCCGTGATCGCCGCGGTGCTGGCGAGCCTGTCGGTCACGCAGGGCGGCGTGCAGGTGCCGACGGCGGCGGCGTTCGACGTGGCGTTCTTGCTGGGCGGCGCCGCCGCGGTGGTGGCCCTGGTGCTCGCTCTGTTCATCCCGCAGCGCCCTGCACGCGAACCCCATCCCTCTCTGCCGCAGTGAGGTCTACCCTGGGCCAATGAGCGCGAACGAGCCGGCCCAGGTCCCCGTCGGACCTCCCACGGGCCCCATCGAGACCGCCGCGGAAGACGCCGGCGACCGCGACACCCGCTTTTTCGGGCAGCCCCGGGCGCTGGCGCACATCTTCGGCGTGGAGATGTGGGAGCGGTTCAGCTTCTACGGCATGCAGGGCATCCTGCTCATCTACCTGTACTACTCCGCCACCGACGGCGGGCTGGGGCTCGACCGCGCCGTGGCTGCCGGCATCGTGGGCGCATACGGCGGCTCGGTCTACCTCTCGACCATCCTCGGGGCGTGGATCGCCGACCGCATCCTCGGCTCCGAGCGGGTGCTCTTCTACAGTGCGATCGTCATCGTCGCCGGTCACGTCGCCCTCGCCCTCATCCCCGGATTCCTCGGGGTCGGCGTCGGACTCATCCTCATCGCGCTGGGATCGGGCGGCCTCAAGGCCAACGCCACGAGCGTGGTGGGAACGTTGTACCGGCGGGACGACCCCCGACGGGATGCCGGGTTCTCGCTGTTCTACCTCGGCATCAACCTCGGCGCGCTGGCCGGCCCGCTGCTGACGGGTCTGCTGCAGGCCTCGCTGGGGTTCCATTGGGGCTTCGGGCTGGCTGCCGTCGGAATGGCGCTGGGGCTGCTGCAGTACTCTTTCGGGCGCCGGTCGCTCCCCGAGGCGGCACGCCACGTCGCCAACCCGCTCCCCCGCAACCGCTACGCGCTGGTCGGCGGCATCGCCGCGGCGGCGGTGGTGCTCATCGTCGTGCTGGTGCTCGTCGGGGTGATCCGCCCCGAGAACCTGTCTCTCATCGTCATCATCACCACGGTCGGCGCCACGATCGCCTACTTCGTCGTGATCCTCTCGAGCCGCAGCATCGACGCCGTCGAGCGCAGCCGGGTGTTCGCGTTCGTGCCGCTGTTCATCACGTCGGTGGCGTTCTGGTCGCTGTACCAGCAGCAGTTCACCGTCGTGACGATCTACGCCGACGTGAAGCTCAACCGCGACCTCTTCGGCTGGGAGATGCCGGTGCCGTGGGTGCAGTCGATCAACCCGATCTTCATCATCGTGCTCTCGGGTGTCTTCGCGTGGCTGTGGACGAAGCTCGGCACGCGGCAGCCCTCGACCCCGGTGAAGTTCGGTCTGGGCGTCATCATCATGGGCGCGGCGTTCCTGCTGTTCCTCCCGTTCGCCGGGGGCGGCGCCGGCTCCACACCGCTGTTGGCGATGATCGGCATCCTGCTGGTGTTCACCGTCGCCGAGCTGCTGCTGTCGCCGGTGGGTCTGTCGGTGACGACCAAGCTCGCCCCGGCGCGCTTCCACACCCAGATGGTCGCCCTGTTCTTCCTGTCGGTGGCGCTGGGCACGGCCATCTCGGGGCTGCTGGCGGAGTACTACGATCCCGACAACGAGGTGCCGTATTTCTCGGTCCTCGGGTTCATCGCGATCGGTGTCGGCGTGCTGCTGCTGATCTTCGTGAAGCCGGTGCTGGCGCTCATGAAGGGCGTGCGCTGAGCGCAGACGTCAGCGTTCGAGCACCACGGCGAGCCCCTGGCCGACGCCGATGCAGATCGCGGCGACCGCCACGCCCCCGCCGCGCCGCTTCAGCTCGTGCGCGGCGTGACCGATGATGCGACCGCCCGAGGCGCCGAGCGGATGACCGATCGCGAGGGCCCCGCCGTGGATGTTGAGCTTTGCGGGGTCGAGGTCGGGCCAGCCGGCCAGGCACGCGAGCGACTGCGACGCGAAGGCCTCGTTGAGCTCGACGACATCGACGTCCGCCCAGGTCTTGCCGGCCTTCGCGAGCGCCTTGTTCGCCGCCTCGATGGGTGCGATGGGGAAGTCATCGGGATCGACGCCGTGCGCGGCCCGCGCGGCGATGCGCGCGAGCGGCTCGCCCTGCACCGCACCCTCGGCGGCGAGCAGCACCGCTGAGGCGCCGTCGTTGATCGACGACGAGTTGCCCGCCGTCACGGTGCCGTCGGCGGCGAACAGGGGGGTGAGCCCAGCGAGCTTGTCCGCGGAGGTGTCCGAGCGGATCCCCTCGTCGCGCGCGAGTTCTGCTCCGGCCACCTGCACGATCTCCGGATCGTAGACACCTGCCTCCCAGGCCTGGGCGGCCAGATGATGCGACCGCGCGGCGAAGGCATCCTGCGCGTCGCGGGAGATCCCCCATTCGCGGGCGATCTTCTCCGCCGATTCGCCGTTGCTGATCGTCCACGGCGTCGGCAGCGCCCGGTTGACCATGCGCCACCCGATCGAGGTGTTCCACATCGTCTGGTTGCCCACCGCCGGCCACGGCTTGGGGGATTTCTCCACGACGAACGGGGCGCGGCTCATCGACTCGACGCCGCCGGCGAGCACGACGTCGGCGTCTCCCGTCTCGATCGCCCGCGCGCCCTGGATGACCGCTTCGACCGACGACGCGCACAGCCGGTTGACGGTCACCCCGGTGACAGAGGTGGGAAAGCCCGCCAGCAGCGCCGCGAACCGCGCGACGTTGCGGTTGTCCTCGCCCGCCTGGTTCGCGTCGCCGAAGATGACGTCCGCGATGCGGGCGGGGTCCAGCCCGGTGCGCTGCACGGTCGCTCGCATGACGACCGCGGCCAGGTCGTCGGGCCGTACCCCGGCCAGCGCGCCCCCGGCGCGGCCGAAGGGCGTGCGCACGGCGTCGTAGATGAATGCAGCGCTCATGAGCGTCCTTCCCCCCGGCCATCGGCCATTGCCAGCCCGGTGACCGCAGCGAGCCAGGCCACAGTGGTGTCGCCGAACAGCTCCCGCACGGCGAAGCCTGCGTCGGTGACGTCGAAGACGGCGTGATCGGTGTACACCCGCGTGACGCATGCGACCCCGGTGAGCGGGTACGTGCAGGACGACACGAGCTTGGGCTCGCCCTGCTTGGTGAGCAGATCGGTCATGACGTAGACGCTCTTCGCCCCGATCGCGAGGTCCATGGCTCCGCCGACGGCGGGGATCGCGCCCGGTGCGCCGGTGGACCAGTTGGCGAGGTCCCCCGACTGCGACACCTGGAACGCCCCCAGCACACAGACGTCGAGGTGACCCCCGCGCATCATCGCGAACGAGTCCGCGTGGTGGAAGTAGGCGGCACCGGCAAGCGCGGTCACCGGCTGCTTGCCCGCGTTGATCAGGTCGGGGTCGATGAGGTCGGACTCGGGCGCCCCGCCCATGCCCAGCAGCCCGTTCTCGGTGTGCAGGATGATCTCCTGGTCGGGCGACAGGTAGTTCGCCACGAGCGTCGGAGCGCCGATCCCGAGGTTGACGTACGCCCCCTCGGGGATGTCGGCCGCGATCCGTGCCGCAAGGGCGTCCCTCGTGAGGCCGGTCATCGCCGACCCTCCGCCTCGTCGGCCCGCGGACGGCCCTCGACGTCGACCCCGCCCACGAACGCACCCTCGCGCAGCCACGGCCGCCAGCCGACCGCGACGACGCGGTCGACGAAGATGCCGGGGGTGACGACCCGCTCCGGATCGATGTCGCCCAGCGGCACCACCTCATCCACCTGCGCGATCGTGGTCGTCGCGGCTGTGGCCATGATGGGCCCGAAGTTGCGTGCCGTCTCGCGGTACACGAGGTTCCCCCAGCGGTCGCCCTGCAGCGCGGAGATGAGCGCGAAGTCCGCGCGGATCGGATACTCCAGCACGTACTGCCGCCCGTCGATCTCGCGCTGCTCCTTGCCCTCGGCGAGTTGCGTGCCCACGCCTGTCGGGGTGAAGAACGCGCCGACGCCGGCGCCCGCGGCCCGGATGCGCTCGGCGAGATTGCCCTGGGGCACGAGTTCGAGTTCGATCCGGCCGGCGCGGTGCAGCTCGTCGAAGACCCAGGAGTCGTGCTGCCGGGGGAACGAGCACACGATGCGGCGCACCCGCCCCGTCGCCAGCAGCGCCGCGAGGCCGGTGTCACCGTTGCCGGCGTTGTTGTTGACGATCGTGAGGTCCGTGGCGCCCTGCGCGATGAGCGCGTCGATGAGCTCCACCGGCTGACCGGCCCGACCGAACCCGCCGATCATGACCGTCGCCCCGTCGGGGATGCCGGCGACGGCGGCGACGACGTCGGGCACGGTCTTGTCGATCACGGCCGGTCCTCGGCGAAGACTTCCGACGCGATGCGGAATGCGGTGTTGGCGGCGGGGACCCCGGAGTAGACCGCCGACTGCAGGATCACCTCTCGGATCTCGTCGATCGTGAGCCCGTTGCGCACCGCGGCGCGCAGGTGCATCGCGAGTTCCTCCTGATGGCCGTGCGCGATGAGCGAGGACAGCACGGCGATCGAGCGGGAGCGGCGGTCGAGGCCCGGCCGCGACCAGACGTCCCCCCAGGCGACGCGGGTGATGAAATCCTGCCAGTCGGCGGTCAGCTCGGTCGTCGCGGCGCTCGCCCGGTCGACGTGCTCATCCGACAGCACGGCGCGGCGCACCGTCATGCCGTTGTCGTAGCGCTCCTGGTCGCTCAGTCCCTCACCCCGCGGTCTGGTCATCGCGTCCCCTTGCTGTCGAAGAACTCCACGAGCACCCGCGCCATGTCTTCCGGCTGCTCGGCGGGCGGCAGATGCGCGGCATCCGCGATGCGCACGATGCGGCCCTGCGGCACCCCGTCGGCGATCTCGCGGGCCTTGGCCTCGGGTGCGACGGCGTCGAATTCGCCCCACACCGCCAGCACCGGCGTCTCGATCCGGCCGAGCTCGGCGCGCACGTCGTATGCGGCCAGCGCCTCGCAACAGCGGGCGTACGACTCGTCGTCGGTGTTCTGCAGGGCGTGCAGCAGTCGGCCAGACAGCTCGGGCTCCCGCGCGACCGAGTCGGGGGCGAACCAGCGCTGCGCCGACGCGATGATGATGCTCGACGTGCTCTCGGTACGCACCTTGGCGGCGCGGGCGTGCCACCCGTCCGCATCGCCGAGCTGAGCACCCGAGGCGATGATGGCCGCCGCGCGCACGGCATCCGCATGCCGAAGCAGCAGCTCCAGCCCGGTCGCACCGCCCAGCGAGACTCCGGCGTAGAGGAACGGGGCGGTGGAGACCTCGCGCACGGCCGCGACGACCGCGTCGGCGAGGTCGGCGACGGTGAACGCGGCGGATGCCGGTGCCGACCGACCGTGCCCCGGCAGATCCCACATGAGCACCCGATGCCCCTCCGCCAGGGCCGGGATGACCTTCTCCCAGAGGATGCCGGTGGTCCCCAGCGACGGCCCCAGCACCAGCAGCGGCGCAGCCTCGGGCCCGACGGGGGTGGACAGGGCGACGACAGGGCGGGTCACGACGGCTCCTCGGGGGACGCGGCACGGGAAACGGCGGCGTCGACGAGCGAATCGGCGAGGCCCAGGTAGCCTGCCGGGTCGAGCAGCTGGGCGACGTCGAGGTCGGCCCCCGCGGCACCGGCGGCGGCCGTCACGAGGTCGGCGAGCGGCTCGCCGGCGCCGGCACGGGCGAGAAGATCGGCCGTGGCGTCGGTCCCGAGCAGCGGCGTCAGCACCAGGGCGACCCGCTCAGCGAGGATGAGCCCCTCGGTCATCGTGAGGTTGCGCGCGGCGGCCGACGGGGCGATTCGCAGACCCGCGACGAGGCCGGCCGTGGTCGCGGCCGCACCGCGACCGAGCCGCAGCAGTTCGCGCAGCGCCGGCCACTCGGCATGCCACGCGCCGTCGGGGCGCTCATCGACCGCGAGCGCGGCGGCGGTGTGGAGCGTGGCGGACAGGTGCGGTGCCCGCAGCGCCGCCGAGCGCACCAGCACGGCGGCGGCCGGGTTGCGCTTGTGCGGCATGGCGCTGGATCCGCCGCCCGACCCTTCGGCGAGTTCGCCGATCTCCGTTCGGCTGAGGGTCACGACGTCGCCCGCGATCACGCCCAGCGCATCGGTGGCCTGCGTGAGCGCATCGCCGAGTTCGGTGACCGGCCACCGGGTGGTGTGCCAGGGGGCGTCGGGCGCGGCGAGGCCGAGTTCCGCCGCGAACGCGCCGGGGAGCCCGCTCGCCGCGGCGACACCGCCGACCTCGACGAACGAGGCGAGCGTGCCGCCGGCGCCCCCCAGCTGTGCGGGGAGCTCACCGAGCACGCCGGCGAGCCGTGACCGGGCGCGGGTGATGCCACCCAGCCATGTCGCAAGGCGCAACCCGATCGTCGTCGGCACGGCGTGCTGCCCGAGGGTGCGCGCGACGGCCACGTCGCCGCGGTGCGCGGCGGCGCGCGCCGCGAGCTGCGACTCGATGGCCTCGAGGTCGGCCACGATCTGACCGCCGGCACGCCGGGCGGTGAGCATGAGCGCGGAATCGACGATGTCCTGGCTCGTCGCGCCGCGGTGCACCCACTCGGCGGCCTCGGCGGGGACGCGCTGCTTCAGCGCCCCGACGAGCGGGATCACGGGATTGCCGCCGGCGCGGGCAGCGACGGCGAGGTCGGCGGCGGAGAGCCACGAGGTCTCTGGCAGGCCGGGCTCGTCAGGGGACGGCTGCGCCCCGAGCGCGTCGGCGATGGCCTCTGCCAGCACGCCGGGCGCGGCGCCGACCCGCGCCCAGGCGCGCGCGAGTGCGACCTCGGCCGCCACCAGGGCCACGAGCACCGCGGCATCGGAGGTGTCCTGGTCGTACCCGGCCGTCACGGGCGAGAGCAGCCCGACATCGAACGGGACGGGTGCGTCAGAAGACAAGGAAGACGGTCTCCTTCTCCCCCTGCAGCCGGATGTCGTGGTGGAGGTTGCCGTCGGGGGTGCGCGACGCGATGAGCGTAGCGCGCTCGTCGGGTGCGAGCGAGCGCAGCAGCGGGTCGGCATCCAGCGCCGCCTGGTCGTCCGGCAGGTAGATACGCGTGTGCAGCTTGTCGGGCAGGCCCCGGGCGTAGACGATCGCGGCGATGAAGGGCGCCTTGCCCGCTGCGGCGCCCGGGTTGCGCGTCCAGAACTCGTAGTGGCCCTCGTCGTCGGTGAAGGTGCGCCCGAAACCGGTGAACGTGTGGTCGTCGCGGCGGAACGCGCCGCGTGCGGTCGGGATGGTGCCGTCCTCGTCGGCGCCCCAGATCTCGACGAACGAGTCGGGGATCGGGTTGCCGTCCCCGTCGAACACCGTGCCGGCGAGCAGGATCGCCCCCGGCGAGTGCGGGAAGGCGACCTCGTGCATCTTGGCGTACTCGACGCCGTAGGCGAAGAAGGGACCAACGGTCTGGCCGGGGCTGGGGACGTGGGTGCGCTCGGGGACGGTCATGCGTCGTGCTCCTCCGGCTCGAACCACGTGGCATCCGGACCGTCGACGACGATGTCGAAGCGGTAGCCGGTTGACCACTCGGGTGATGTCAGGTCGTGGTCGTAGACGCCGACCAGGCGATCGCGGTCGCTCTGACGCCAGATCGTGTTGTAGATCGGGTCCAGGGCGAACAGCGGGTCTCCGGGGAAGTACATCTGCGTCACGAGACGGTGCGTGAACGAGGATCCGAAGACCGAGAAATGGATGTGGGCCGGACGCCACGCGTTGACGTGGTTCTTCCACGGGTACGGACCAGGCTTGATCGTGGTGAACAGGTACTCGCCGGCGTCGTTCGTGATCGCACGGCCCGCACCGGTGAAGTTCGGGTCCAGCGGCGCCGGGTGCTGGTCGCGCTGGTGGATGTAGCGGCCGGCGGAATTGGCCTGCCAGATCTCGATGAGCTGGTTGCGCAGCGGGCGGCCCCAGGAGTCGCGCAGGGTGCCTCGCACCGTCATCCGCTCACCGAGCGGCTCACCGGTGTGCTGCAGCGTGAGGTCGGACTCGATCGCCGCGACATCACGTTGCCCGAACGCGGGTGAGACCAGCTCGATCGTCTCGGGATCGACGAGCTTCGGGTTCTTCGTCGGGTGGCGCAGGATGGTGGAACGGTACGGCGGGAAGTCGCGCATCGTGGCCGGCAGGGCCTCGCCCGCCGCCTCACGCGCCGCGTATTCGCCGTGCCGATCGCGGATCTCATGGGTGATCTCGTCCTGCGTCACCTGGTCGGGCGAGGCGAGCAGCGTCTCGGGCGCGGCGGCTGTGGTCTCGGTCATGGGTCTCCTTCGACGCCGTGAAGTCAGCTCGTCCCATCGTCGCGCGCGTCGGCCGACACCGGAATTCATCTCCCATTGAACGAGAGCCCCTCTCTGCGCATGTGCCACACTCGGGCCATGGCGAACTCCCCGTCCGGTGAATCGAGCATCGATCGGCTCGTGCGCATCCTCGAGACGTTCACCCCCACCCGCACCGTGCAGACGACGGCGGAGATCGGTCGCCGCGCGGGACTGCCGAGCTCGACGGCGCACCGCGTGGTGGGAGAGCTGGCCGCAGCCGGACTGCTCGAGCGTGACGAGAACCGCCGCGTGCGCGTCGGGATGCGCCTGTGGGAGCTGGCCACGCGGTCCTCATCGGCGCTGCGGCTGCGCCAAGCGGCGCTGCCCTTCATGGAACGCGTGCAGTCGCGTGTGCGAGAGCACACCCAGCTGGCCATCCTCGAGCAGGACGAGGCGCTGTTTTTGGAGCGCCTCAGCGGCGCCGAGTCCGGGGCGAACATCACACGGGTGGCGGGGCGGCTTCCCCTTCACGCATCCAGCTCGGGGCTCGTGCTGCTCGCGTTCGGCGGCGCGGCGTTGCAGGAGCGGGTGCTCGCCGGCCCCCTGCTCGCGCTGACCCGCGAGACGCTGGTGGACCCGGCAGCCGTGCGCCGCAAGCTCGCCGAGGTGCGCACGCTGGGCCACGCGATCGCGCCGGGGTACATCGAGGACGTCTCCACCGGCATCGCCGTGCCGCTCCTGGACGAGACCGGCCACGTCGTCGCGGCACTGTCGGTGGTCGTACCGCGCGGGGCGGAGTCGGAGTTCGCCGTCGTCGAGCTGCAGCGCGCGGCACGCGACATCGAGCGCTCCCTCGGGTACCGGCGGTAGCGCGACCGTCTCCCGTTGAACGGGACTGTGCCGGTGCGGATCCGCGCCCGGGCCCACGATGGGCTCTGTCATCCGCCGAAGGAGCCGTCATGACCACCACCGTCACGCGTACCCGCGTCGCCATCGTCGGGGCAGGTCCCGCCGGGCTCGTGCTTTCGCACCTGCTCGCCGAGGCGGGCATCGATTCCGTCGTCATCGACCAGCGCTCCCGCGAAGACATCGAGACCACGGTGCGTGCCGGCATCCTGGAGCAGGGCACGGTGGAGCTGCTGCGCCGCATCGATCCCGGCACACGCGTTGACACCGTCGGGCGACGCCACGACGGCATCGAGCTGTGGTTCGAGGGCGAGGGACATCGCATCGATTTTGCGGCGCTCGTGGGGAGGGGGGTGTGGCTGTACCCGCAGCACGAGGCGCTGAAGGATCTGCTCGCGCTGCGATTGGCGGCGGGGCAGGATCTGCGGTTCGGGGTGACCGCCTCGCACGTCGCGGGCATCGACACCGATCGGCCGCGAGTGGTGGCGACGGATGCCGCCGGCGGCGTGACCGAGATCGACGCGGACTTCGTGGTCGGCGCCGACGGCTCCCGCAGCGTCGTGCGCACCGCGGTCACGGGTGCTGCAGCGAGCGGGTACTTCCGCGAATACCCCTTCGCGTGGTTCGGCATCCTGTGCGAAGCGCCGCCGAGCTCCGCGGAGCTGATCTACTCGAACTCCGACCACGGCTTCGCCCTCATCAGCCAGCGCAGCCCCACGGTGCAGCGCATGTACTTCCAGTGCGACCCCGACGCCGACCCCGACGCGCCCTCGCAGGACCAGATCTGGGGGATGCTGCAGGAGCGCGTACCCGGAACGACGCTCGAACAGGGTCCGATCTTCCAGCGTGACGTGCTGCGGTTCCGCAGCTTCGTCGCGCGCGAACTGCGGCGCGGCCGGGCGGCGCTCGTCGGCGACGCGGCGCACACCGTGCCGCCGACCGGGGCCAAGGGGATGAACCTCGCCGTGGCCGACGTCGTGCTGCTCGCCGAGGCGCTCCGCGCCCTGCTGGTCGAAGCGGACGCGGGACTGATCGACACGTACGCCGAGCGGGCGCTGCGGCGCATCTGGAAGGCGCAGCACTTCTCGTGGTGGATGACGAACATGCTGCACGTGCCCCCCGATGCCGCCGATTTCGACCGACGGCGCCAGATCGGCGAGCTGCGCAGCGTGGTCGAGTCCGACGGCGGGCGCGCCTACCTCGCCGAGGCTTACACCGGCTGGCCGTTGGACCGCTGACCCCGGGCGTCCGACCCTCCGCCGTCGCCCCGGTATAGTCCCGTGTCCATGGGACCCGATCGCTCGCCGACACGACGCGACGCGTCGATCGGCCTGGTCACGGCGTTCTTCCTGATCGCGGCGAACATGCGCCCGACGATCACCGCCGTCGGTCCCCTGCTCGCGCAGATCGGCGACGGCACGGGCCTCGCGCCCGGCACGCTGGGGCTCCTCGCCTCGGTGCCGCTGGTCACCTGGGCGCTGTTCTCCCCGCTCGCGCACGACCTGTCGCACCGGTTCGGAATGTCCCGCGTCATGCTCGTCTCGCTCGTGCTGCTGGCCGTGGGCACGATCGTCCGCTCCCTCCCGGGACCGACGGCGAGCCTGTGGATCGGCGCCGCCCTCATCGGCATCGCCCTGGCGATCGTGAACGTGCTCATGCCCGCCATCGTCAAGCGGGAGTTCCCGCAGCGCATCGCGGCGATGACGGCGGTGTACTCGGCTCTGCTCGGGGGGTTCGGCGCGGTCGCGTCGGGAGCCGCCGTGCCGATCTCGCAGTGGCCGTGGCCGCAGGACCCCGCCGGATGGCGGTTCTCGCTGCTGGTCACCGGCGGCGCCCTGCTCCCCTTCGCGATCGCCGCGTGGGCATGGGCGGCGCGCGGCCCGGCGGGCGTCACCGCCCCCGCGCACACCCGGGGTGGCGGCGGCAGGCGGCCGCCGACGGGCATCTGGACCGACCGCACAGCGTGGCTCGTCGCCGGGTACATGGGGACGCAGGCGTCGGTGTTCTACATGCTGGTCACGTGGCTCGCCCCGCTGTCGGTGTCGACCGGGCGCTCACCGATCGTCGCCGGGTTCGATGTGATGCTCTACCAGCTGTTCTCGATCGCCGGGTCGCTCATCCTCCCGCTGCTGCTGCGCCGCAGCGGCTTCCGCGCACGCGTCCCGGCGCTGATCCCGACCCTCGCGATCGCCGGCATCCTCGGGCTCATTGTCGCGCCGGGCCTCGTGGCACTGTGGGCGCCGTGTCTCGGTCTGTCGTCGGGGGCCTCGCTGGGCATGACCATGACGCTCATGGCCCAGCGCGCCCGCGACCACGACACTGCGGCGGCGCTGTCGGGCATGGCGCAGTCGGTGGGCTACCTGATCGCCGCGACCGGACCCGTCGTGTTCGGCTGGCTCCACGACCTCACGGGTGCCTGGTTCGCCTCCCTCGCGCTGCTGCTGGCGGTGCTCGCCGGCCAGTGCATCATCGGCGTCTTCGCCGGGCGAGAGCGCTTCGTGCTCGATCGCTGAGGCGGCGACCTCAGCCCGCGTCGACCGCGACGGGGTCCTCGGCGATGCCGCGCAGCAGCGCGGTGAGCTGTTCGCGCTCGTCAGGGTCGAGAGCACCGAAGCTCTCGGCCTCGGCGGCCTGCACGGCGGCGCGGGCAAGGCGGTGCGTCTCACGACCCGCGGCCGTCGCCACCACGACGTTGGCCCGGCGATCGTTGGGGTCGGACTCCCGGCGGGCGAGCGCACGCGATTCGAGGTCGTCCACGAGGGCGACGATCTGGCTGGGGTCCAGCCGCAGGAACTCCGACAGCTCCCGCTGGGTCGGCCGCGCCCCGTCGGCGACGAGCGAGAGCACCGAATAGGACCGCACCTTCAGCTCGTATCCGGCCAGCGCACGGTTGGCTCCAGCCACCGAGCGGGCGTTGGCGCGCGCGAGCAGAAACGCCATATCCCCACCGACGGAGGTTCCCCAGAGGCGCTCGATACCGGTCGGCGGCCGCCCGTGCTCGGGCGACGGAGAGGGGGAGGCCATGCCTGAATCCTATCCGGCCGATGCTGGACCTCTCAAATCATTGACACTTTCAATGATGTGGAGTTTCATGTGACGCAACCGAAGGAGCTTCAATGTCACTCGAAGGCAAAGTCGCCATCGTCACCGGATCGGGCCGCGGGCTGGGCCTGGCTTACGCACAGGAGCTGGCCCGTCAGGGCGCCGCGGTCGTGGTGAACGACGTGGCGGAGGACGTCGCGGCCCGGGCCGTGGCATCCATCGTCGACGCCGGGGGCCGGGCGACCGCCGTGGTGGCCGCGGTCGGCCCCACCCAGACGGCGCAGCAGCTCGTGAAGGCGGCCGTCGACACGTACGGGGGGCTGGACATCGTCGTGACGAATGCCGGGGTGCTGCGAGACACCGTGCTGTGGAAGATGAGCGATGACGACTTCGACGTCGTGATCGACGTGCATCTGCGCGGCACCTTCACCTGCGTGCGCGAAGCGGTGACCTACATGCGCGCCAACTCCGTCCCGGGGCGCGTCATCTGCATCGGCTCCCCCACCGGCCAGCGAGGCAACTTCGGGCAGACCAACTACGCCGCCGCCAAGGCGGGGATCGCCGGCATGGTGCGCACCTGGGCGCTCGAGTTGAAGAAGGCCGGGATCACCGCGAACACCGTCATCCCGGTCGCCGCCACCGCGATGACCGCCACGGTGCCGTACTTCGCCGCCGCCGTATCCGCCGACGCCGCCGGCGAGCAGATGCCGCCGTTCTTCCGCCACGACCTCGGCTTCGGCACAGCAGACGACGTCGCCGGACTCATCGCCTATCTGGCATCGGATGCCGCAGCGGGCATCACCGGCCAGGCCATCGGCGTCGGCGGCGATCGCCTGCAGGTGTGGTCGCACCCCGAGCCCGTCGTGACGGCGTACCGGGAGGGCGGCTGGACGTTCGATGCGCTCGTCGAGTCGGGCGAGGTGCTGCTCGCCGGCAATCTGCAGGGCGTGGGCGAACAGTTCCCACCCCTGCCGGAAGAGCTCCAGCAGCCCGCACCCACCGCCTGACCCCGTCCCTTCGGGGCCGGCACACCCTCGCAACGGAGCGATGATGACCCGGTACAGTCCCGCGATCGACATCGATGCGATCACTGCGATCGATGTCCACGTGCACGTCGAGATCGACGCGCACGGACACTCGTCGCTGCCGGAGGACCTCACCGAGGCTGCGGCGAAGTACTTCGCCACCGACGGACCGAGCCCCGACCTCGACGCGATCGCGGCCTACTACCGCGAACGCCGGATGGCCGCGGTGGTGTTCACCGTGGATTCCGAGACCAACCTCGGCCACCCCGCGATCTCCAGTGCCGAGATCGCCGAGGGCGCGGCCCGCAACAACGACGTGCTCATCCCGTTCGGCTCCGTCGACCCCCGCAAGGGGGATGCCGCCATCGCCCAGGCCCGTCGGCTGATCGAAGACCACGGCGTGCGCGGGTTCAAGTTCCACCCCACCGTGCAGGGGTTCGACCCGTCGGATCCCGTGCACTTCCCGCTCTACGAGGTGCTGCAGAATGCCGGCGTCGTGGCGCTGTTCCACACCGGGCAGACCGGGATCGGCGCGGGGATGCCGGGCGGGCGGGGGTTCCGGCTGGGGCTGTCGAACCCGATGCTCCTCGACGTCGTGGCCGCCGAGCACCCCGATCTGCAGATCATCATGGCCCACCCCTCCGTGCCGTGGCAGGACGAAGCACTGTCGGTGGCGACCCACAAGCACAACACCTGGATCGACCTGTCGGGCTGGAGCCCCAAGTACTTTCCCGCCGAGCTCGTCCGCTACGCGAACTCGGTGCTCAAGCACCGCGTGCTGTTCGGATCGGACTTTCCGATGATCACCCCCGACCGGTGGATCCGCGACCTCGCGCACGCCGCGTTCAAGCCAGAGGCGCTGCCCGAGATCATGAAGGACAACGCCGTCCGGCTGCTGGGCCTCGGGGGTGACTCGTGACCATCGCCCCGACCGCGCTCGGCTACGACCCCTACGGGTTCGCAGAGACCCACCTGAGTTCTGCCGCCCGTGCGGTGCTGACCACGCTTGCGGCCGCGCTCGACCGTGACGTCACGCCGCTCATGCGCGACGCGTGGGAGACCGCGACCATGCCCGAGGGCGTGCTGGGCGTGCTCATTCCGCTGGATCTCATGAACCCCGCCGGGGTGGACGAGCGGGAGGCGACATCGTCGATGTTCTCCGGGTTCCGCACCCTGGTGCTCGCCCGTGCGGACGTCTCCGTCGCCACGCTCTACAACGCCCAGTCCGGCCTCTTCCGCGCCACCGTCGCCCTCGGCGGATCGCGCGAACAGTCGGCGCGCATGGACGGCGCCATCCGCTCGTTCCGCCTGAAAGGCGTCTTCGCGCTGACCGAACCCGACCACGGATCCGACATCGCCGGGGGGCTGGCCACCACCGCCCGCCGAGACGGCGACACCTGGATCATCGACGGCGCGAAGCGGTGGATCGGCGGCGCGGCATCCGCGGACGTGCTGGCGGTGTTCGCCCGCGACGTGGCCGACGACGACGTCAAGGCCTTCCTCGTGCCCCGCACCGCCGCGGGGGTGAGCATCCGCAACATCGACGGCAAAGTCTCGCTCCGCCCGATGCAGAACGGCGTCATCGACCTCGGCGGCGTGCGCGTGAGCGAGGAGGACCGGCTGCAGGGGATCGATTCGTGGCGTGACGTCACCGCGATCCTGCGCACGATGCGCTCGGACGTCGCGTGGATCGCCGCCGGGCTGCAGTCCGGTTCGCTGGAGGCGGCCGTGCGCTACGTCACCGAGCGCGAGCAGTTCGGCCGACCCATCGGCGGGTTCCAGCTGGTGCAGGAGAAGCTCGCCCGCATGCTCGGCAACACGGTCGCCTCCCTCGGCATGGCCGTACAGCTGTCGGCCCGCCAGGACGCCGGGGCGTACGACGACGTGAACTCGGCGCTGGCGAAGCTTCAGACCGCACGCCTGGCGCGTGAGACGGTCGCCCTCGGCCGCGAGGTGCTCGGGGGCAACGGCATCCTCGTCGAGCACGACGTCGCGAGATTCTTCGCCGATGCCGAAGCCGTGTACTCGTACGAGGGCACGCACGAGATCAATTCCCTCATCGTCGGCCGTGGCCTCACCGGCCTGTCCGCATTCGTCTGAACCGACCCCAGGAGCGCCCTATGACCACCACCGTCGCCTACGCCGATCTGCCCTCGCTCGTGGGCACCGACCTCGGATACTCCGATTGGCTCGACATCACGCAGGAGCGCGTCGACACGTTCGCCGACGCGACCGGCGACCACCAGTGGATCCACACCGACCCCGAGCGCGCGAAGGACGGCCCGTTCGGCGCCCCGATCGCCCACGGGTTCCTCACGCTGTCGCTGCTGATTCCGCTCTGGAGCGAGCTGCTCGAGGTCGAGGGGGCGGGCACGAAGGTCAATTACGGCCTCGACAAGGTGCGCTTCGTCTCCCCCGTCCCGGTCGGCTCCCGCATCCGCTTGACGGGCACGATCGCCGAGATCACCGAAGTCGGCGGCGGCTACCAGCTGGTCGTCGACATCACGATCGAGACCGAGGGCGGCGCCAAGCCCGCCGTCGTGGCCCGCAGCCTGCAGCGCCTGTACGCCGCCTGAACAGGCACCCCCGAACACCGCAGGACAGAACACCGCACACCGCACAACCGAACACCGCATGACCGAGCAGTGTCGCTGTACCCGCCGCCCGCGGCGGTTCCGCACCATCCGTCAGTCACAAGGGAGTTTCTCCAGATGCGCAATCTACGAATCACAGCCGTCGCCGTACTGGCGACCGCCGGCCTGCTGCTGACCGCCTGTTCCGGGGGCGGGTCGCTCGACGGCGAGGCCGCCGATCCCGGCGCCGACAGCGAGGGCACGGCCGAACTCATCCCCGTGACCGTCGGCCTCATCCCCATCGCGGCTGCCGCCGCCGTGCAGATGGGCATCGACGACGGCCTGTTCGAGGAGCAGGGCCTGGACGTCACCGTGCAGATCGGCCAGGGAGGCGCGGCACTGCTGCCCGCCGTCTCCAGCGGCGACATCGAGTTCGCCGTGGGCAACCCGCTGTCCGTGCTGGTCGCCGCCAGCCAGGGTCTGGACATGAACATCATCGCCGGGTACTCCAGCGTCGACGTTCCGCCGGACATGCTGCCCACCGGCGTGATCGTGAAGGAGGACTCCGGCATCACGACCTGGAAGGACCTCGAGGGCAAGAAGGTCGCCGTCAACGCCTTCAACACGCAGGGCGACCTGGCCATCATGGAGTCGGTCGCCATGGACGGCGGAGACCCGACCGCGGTGGAGTTCACCGAGATCGCCTTCCCCGACCAGCAGCCTCAGCTCGAACAGGGCAACATCGACGCCTCGTGGGTGCCGGAGCCGTTCGTGGGTGCCGCGCTCGCCACCGACGGCCTCATGCTGCTCGGTGAGCCCATGGGCAACGCCATCCCCGGATTGGCGTCGATGGTGACGTTCACCTCTGCGAAATTCGCAGAGGAGAACCCCGACGTCGTCGAGAAGTTCCGTGCCGGCATCGCGGCATCGCTCGACGCGGCGATGGCCGACACCGACGCCTACCGCGACGTGATCGCCACCTTCACCGGCATGGATCCCGCAGTGGTCGAGAAGATCAACCTCGAGCACCTCTCCGCCGACCTCGACGAGAGCATCATCGAGGACCTCAGCGCGCTCGCCCTGAAGTACCAGTTCCTCGAGCAGGAGCCGGACCTCGAGCAGGTCCTGCTGCTGAACTGACCGCGTCGGCCCGCCGCCCTCCCGGCGGCGGGCCGGCACGGCACCGAACCCGCCGTTCGAAAGAGGCCGTCGTGCACAATCAAGGCATCGGAACGTGGATCACCCGCCGCAGCATGCGTTCGATGGACGACGTCGCGATCTCGTTCCGCGACGAGTCGCTCGGCTACCGTGCTCTCGCCCAGCGCATCCGGCGCCTGGCCGTGGCCCTCGCCGACCGAGGCGTATCGGCCGGGGACCGCGTCGCCTACCTCGGCAACAACCACCCGTCCTTCCTGGAATCGCTGTTCGCCACCGCCACGCTCGGCGCGATCTTCGTGCCGCTCAACTCCCGTCTCGCCGCGCCGGAGATCGAGTTCGCGCTCGAGGACTCCGGCGCGACCACCCTGATCCTTCACGCCGACCTGCGCGACCTCGCCCGCGCCGGCGCCTGGTCCACCGGTGTCACCCGGCGCATCATCGTCGCCGGCGACTCCTATCCCGCCGTCGAGTCGTACGACGAGGTCCTCACCTCGGGCGCGGACGTCGAGCTCGATGTGCCCGTCACCCTCGACGACCCGGCCCTCATCCTCTACACCTCCGGCACCACCGGGCACCCGAAGGGCGCCGTGCTCACCCACGGCAACCTCACGTGGAACTGCTTCAACGCGATCGTCGACTACGGCGTCCACGCCGCCGAGCGCGTGCTGCTGATCTCGCCGCTGTTCCACGTCGCCTCCCTCAGCATGGGGGCGCTTCCCGTGCTGCTGCAGGGCGGCCGCGTGATCCTGCACGAGAAATTCGAACCGGCTCACGTCTTGAAAACGGTGGCAGCCGAGCGGGTGACGATGCTGGCGGGCGTTCCCACGACCTTCCAGATGCTCCAGGAGCACCCCGACTGGGACACGACCGACATCAGCAGCCTGCAGCACCTGACCTGTGGCGGCTCCACCATGCCTGAGCGGATGCTCGAGGCGTACGAACAGCGCGGCCTGTCGTTCTCCTGCGGTTACGGCATGACCGAGACCTCCCCTGGTGCGACGGCGATGCCGCCGCGGATGTCGAAGGCGAAGATGGGCTCCGCCGGCATCCGCCACTTCTTCACCGACGTGAAGATCGTCGACGAGCACGGCGCGGATGCCCCCGTCGGCGCCGTGGGTGAGATCTGGGTCAGCGGCCCGAACGTCATCACCGAATACTGGCGCCGCCCCGAGGCCACCGCGGCCGCCTTCGTCGGCGGCTGGTTCCGCTCCGGCGACCTCGGCACCATGGACGACGAGGGCTATCTGCGGATCTCGGACCGGCTCAAGGACATGATCATCTCGGGTGGGGAGAACATCTACTCCGCAGAGGTGGAGAGCATCATCATGGAGATCCCCGAGATCTCGTCCGTCGCGCTCATCGGGGTCGCCGATGAGAGATGGGGGGAGGTGCCGCTGGCCGTGGTGAGCCTGAAGGGCGGCGCGCACCTGCCCGCAGACGCCATCGCGCAGCACCTGAACGGCCGACTGGCCAAGTACAAGATCCCCCAGCACGTGGTCTTCACCGACGAACTGCCGCGCACCGCGAGCGGAAAGGTGCGCAAGGCCGACCTGCGCGCCCGCTACGGCTCCGGCACCCCGCTCAACTGAACCGGCCACGAGGAGATCGACGATGAGCATCGCAGCACCCGACGAAGCGACGGTGACCCGCACCGTCGCGATCGCGAAAGCGCGCGCCCGACGCCGGTTCTCCCCTCGCAAGGCGCTGCTCGGCATCGCCGGCATCGTGCTCTTCTTGGCGATCTGGGAGCTCGCCTCGCGCACGGGACTCGTCGACGCGAGGTATCTCCCGCCTCCGACTGTGGTGATCCCGCACCTGTTCCAGGTCGCCACCTTCCCCGATTTCTGGGTCGCCGTCGGCGACACGCTGCTGGCGTGGGGGGTGGGCCTGCTCATCGCCCTGGTGCTTGCGAGCGTGCTGGGCGTCGTGATCGGGTTGTCGCCGTTCCTGCGCCGTGCGACGAACTCGACGGTGGAGTTCCTGCGCCCGATCCCCTCGGTGGCCCTCATCCCCCTTGCCGTGCTGCTGTTCGGCATCCGCTTCGAGGCGACGCTGCTGCTCGTGGTCTACGCGGCGTTCTGGCAGATCTTCATCCAGGTGCTCTACGGCGTCGCCGACGTCGATCAGGTGGCCATGAGCACGGGTCGCAGCTATGGGTTCTCACGCTGGCAGCTGGTCACCGGGATCGTGTTCCCCACGACCCTCCCGTACCTCATGACGGGTGTGCGCCTGGCATCCGCGATCGCGCTCATCCTGGCGGTCACGGCGCAGCTCGTCATCGGCACGCCCGGCCTGGGCAACGAGATCGCCTTCGCCCAGAACGCCGGCAACTACAACACGATGTACGCGCTGATGATCGCGACCGGGCTGCTGGGTGTGCTGATCAATCTGGGGGCCCGAGCGCTCGAGCGCCGACTGCTGTCGTGGCACACGTCGGTACGAGGCGAGGTGCCGGCATGAGAAAGATCCTCGTCGGGCTCGCCTTCACCCTGGGGCTGCCCGCGATCCTCGTCACCGTCTGGTGGATCAGCACCATCGTCTCGCCGAGTTTCTTCGTCCCCGAGCCGGCCGAGCTGATCGGCGAGTTCTTCACACTGTGGTTCGGCCCGCGCTTCTGGGCCGACGTGGTGCCGAGCGTCGGCCGTTTCGCCGCCGGGGTGGCCGTCGCCATCGTCGCGGGCATGCTGCTGGGCATCGTCATCGGCTTGAACCGCACCCTGCGGGCGCTGACCGAACCCCTGTTCGAGTTCTTCCGCGCGCTGCCCGCACCCGTGCTGGTGCCGCCGCTGCTGCTGATCATCGGCCCGAACGATGCCATGAAGATCGTCGTGATCGCGATCGGCGCGGTCTGGCCGGTGCTGCTGAACACGGTGGAGGGTGTGCGCGCCGCCGACCCCGTGCAGAACGACACCAGCCGTTCCTACGGCATCTCGGGGTTCAACCGGGTGCGCTACCAGGTGCTCCCCTCGGCGGCACCGCAGATCCTCGCCGGAGTGCGCCAGAGTCTGCCGATCGGACTCATCCTCATGGTGATCTCGGAGATGTTCGCGCCCACCGGCGGTCTGGGAGCTGCCATCATCCGCTTCCAGCGCACGTTCGCGATCCCCGAGATGTGGTCGGGCATCCTGCTGCTGGGAATCCTGGGCTTCCTCGTCGCGGTGATCTTCCGCTTCGTGGAACGCCGCATCCTCCGCTGGTACTACGGACTGAAGGACATCGAGAATGCTGGCTGATCCCGCCGCCCCACTGAACACCGTCTCGTACGGCCGCACCCTGCCCGCGGCGGACACCCTGCTGTCGGTGCGCAACCTGAAGAAGGTGTACACCACCGACGGCGGCGACATCGAGGCCGTCCGCGATCTCACCTTCGACCTCGGCAAGAACGAGCTGACGTGCCTCGTGGGCCCGTCGGGCTCGGGAAAGACGACGCTGCTCAAGTGCATCGCCGGACTGCTCGCCCCGACGTCGGGGGAGGTGCTGCTCGACGGCAAGAAGGTCACCGCCCCGCCGAAGAAGATGGCCGTCGTCTTCCAGGAGTACGGGCGCTCCCTCTTCCCCTGGCTGCGCGTGGCCGAGAACGTCGAACTGCCGCTGAAGAACGCCGGCATGGGCAAGGAGCAGCGCCGGGCACTCGTCGACGAGGCACTGGCGAATGTTGGGCTGGACCACGTCCCGCGGTCGTATCCGTGGCAGCTCTCCGGCGGCATGCAGCAGCGGGTGGCCATCGCCCGCGCCATCGCCTACCAGCCCGAAGTGCTGCTCATGGACGAGCCGTTCGCCGCCGTCGACGCGCAGACCCGAGCAGACCTGGAGGACCTCGTGCGGGGCGTGCGCAAGACCCTCGGGCTGTCGGTGCTCTTCGTCACGCACGACATCGACGAGTCGGTGTACCTCGGTGAGCGGGTCATCATGCTCTCCAGCTCTCCGACCATCGTGCAGGAGGACCTCATCGTCGACCTGCCAGAAGTGCGCGACCAGCTCGAGACACGATCGATGCCACGCTTCACCGAGCTGCGCCACCACGTGTACGAGCAGATCCAGCTGGCCAAGAAGGGGTTCCGTCCCGACATCGCGACCCGCGCATGAGCCCTCCGCGCCCCGTGCAGCGCACCGCGGGGCGCATCGACCCCGGCCTCATGCTCGCGCTGGGCTTCGTCTCGATGGCGGGGTCGCTCTCGACGGACGTGTACCTGCCGGCGTTCCCGCAGATCGCGGCGGCGTTCGACGTCGAGGCATCCGCCGTTCAGCTGACGATGACGGCGTTCCTCGTCGGCTCGGCCGCGGGACAGCTGGTGATCGGGGCGTTCTCGGATGCCCTCGGGCGGCGGCGCACCCTCCTCGCCGCACTCGCAGTGTTCACCGTCTGCGCGTACCTCGCCGCAGCCGCCCCCACGCTCGGAGCGCTCATCGCCGTGCGAGCCGTGCAGGGATTCGCGGGATCGGCGGGGGCGGTGCTGGGTCGGGCGATCGTGTCGGACCTGGCCGACCGGCAGCGAGCGGTGCGCGCGTTCAGTCTGCTGTGGGCCATGATCGCGCTGGGACCGGCGATCGCCGCCCCGCTCGGCGGCTGGCTCGCCCAGACCGGGGGCTGGCGCGCCGCGCTCGTGGGCGTCGCGGTGCTGGCCACCGCAATGCTGATCGTGGCGTCCGTCGTCATCCCCGAGAGCCTGCCCGCACCGCGTCGGCATCCGTTCACCCTCGCGGCGATCGGCGGCAACGTCGGGCGGCTGCTGCACGACGGCGCGTTCGTCGGCTTCGCGATCGCGTTCGGGCTGGGGTACGGCACCCTCATCGTGTACATCAGCTCGTCGTCGTTCATCGTTCAGGACATCTTCGGCGCGACCCCGCTCGGCTACTCGCTGACCTTCTCGTTCACCGGGCTGTGCATCATGTCGGGCGCGTGGCTCAGCGGCCGGGTCGCCCCGCGCGTCGGCACCGGCCGCACCCTGCTGATCGGCCAGCTGATGCAGGTGGGCGCGGCGGGCGCATCCGGGGTGCTGGCGATCTCGGGAACCTTCACCCTCGCCGCGTACCTGCCGCTCATGGGCGTCTTCGCGGCCGGATGCGGCACCGTCATGTCCGCCGCCTCCGCCATCGCTGTCGGGCGCGCAGCGCGCACGGCGGGCACCGGCTCGGCGCTGATCGGGTTCAGCCAGTTCGCCTTCGGCGCGCTCGCCTCGCCCCTCGGCGGGCTCGCCGGCACCGACACCGCCGTGCCGGCATTTCTCTCGATGACGGTTCTCACGCTGCTGGCGATGGGCGCAGCCTCGGTCGGTCGTATCCTGGAGCGCCGCGACCTCGCGTGAGCTCGCCGCATGCCGTTGATCGACGCGGCCTGGGGCAGCAGAATCGACCTGATCGATCGGCAGGGGCGCTACCGTGCGCCGACACAGAGAGGTGAATGTCGACATGACCGCAGATGCCATCACGACCGGAGCGCGAACAGGCCTGTACATCGGGGGTCGGGAGCGCTTCACCGACGAGACCCTGACGATCGTCGACCCGGCAAAGCCCGGCGTCGTCGTGGGAGAGGCCGCGTCCGCCTCGGCCGCCGACGTCGCAGATGCCGTCGCGGCCGCCAAGACCGCACATCCCGCCTGGGACGCGCTGGGCGCCAAGGAGCGCGCGCGCATCATGGCCGAAGCAATCGTCGGCATCGCGGACGAGCGTGACGAGGACGCCGCCATCCTGTCCCAGGAGAACGGCAAGGTGCGCTTCGAGGCGTGGGTCGACGCCCTCGTGTTCGAGCTGCGCTGGAACCTCGCCCTCATGCTCGCCGATGAGGTCGAGACGCCGAGGACCCTGCCGGTCATCCCCGGGGCCATCCCGGTGTCCACCGAGGTGTCGTACCAGTCTCTCGGCGTCGTCACGGTGATCGTGCCCTTCAACTGGCCCATCGCGATCCTCGGCGCCTCCTTGCCGCACGCACTGCTGGCCGGCAACACCGTGATCGTGAAGCCACCGCCCTCGGCCCCGCTCGCGACGACGCGGGTGACCCAGCGACTCGCCGAGAAGCTGCCCGCCGGCGTGCTCAACGTCGTGACGGGCGACAATGACAACGCCGCCGGCCTCATCCAGAACACCGATGTGGCCAAAGTCTCCTTCACCGGCTCGGTGGCGGGCGGAAAGCGCGTGATGGAGATGGCGTCGAAGACCCTCACCCGCGTCATGCTCGAACTCGGCGGCAACGACGCCGCCATCTTCCTGGAGGACGCCGTCATCGACGACGTGCACCTCGATCGGCTCTTCGCCGCCGTGTACGACACGACGGGGCAGATCTGCATGAACGCCAAGCGGGTGTACGTGCACCGCTCGCGGCTGGACGAGGTCGTCGCCGGCCTCACCGCCCGGCTCGAGAAGGTCGTGCTCGGCCATGGCCTCGACGCCGGCACCACGATGGGTCCGCTGCACCAGCCGGCCCAGAAGGCGTTCGTCGAGGAGATCATCGCCGAGGCGAAGGATGCCGGCGCCGACGTGCGCGAGTTCGGCGACCTCCCCGGCGGAGACCTGGCGGGCGGCAACTTCCTGCGCCCCGCGCTGGTCGTCGACCCGCCGCTGCACCTGCGCGTGGTCACCCAGGAGCAGTTCGGCCCCGTCATCCCGCTCATTCCGTTCGACACCGAGGACGAAGCCGTGCGCCTGGCGAACGACACCTGGGCGGGCTTGGGCGGGTCGGTCTGGACCGCGAGCCCCGAGGCCGCCCACCGCGTGGGCAGCGCACTGCAGTGCGGCTACGTCTGGGTCAACGACCACGGCGCCACGCGCCTCGACCTGCGCGCGCCCTTCGGCGGCATGAAGCAGTCGGGAATGGGCCGGGAGCAGGGGATCGACGGCGTCCGCGCCTTCCAGGACACGCGCTCGATCGCCACGATCGATCCGCAGGCCCTGGCGGCGATGGCTCACTGAGCCGACGCGCACCAAGGCGGGGCCCGGTCATGACGACCGGGCCCCGCCTTCATGCGTCCACTCCCGCAGACATACCTCTTGTCATTACCTATCGCCATAGGTACTCTGCTCTCGGAGGCGCAACGTCGCCCCTCCCCCTGAGAGCGGAAAGGACCTCGATCAGTGGCCCAGACTTCCCCTGCGGCGGATCACTCCGCAGCCCTGCGTCTGCTCGACGGCTTCTCGGTGGAGATGACCGGCAAAGACATCCCCGCCCTCGAAGAAGCCCGTCACACGATTCCCGCCGGCACCAAGATCAACGTCACCTTCCTCGGCAACGAGGATCTGGAGATGCGGGTCGCCGCCGCACAGGCCGTGAGAGAGCGGGGCTTCGTGCCCGTGCCCCACATCTCCGCCCGGCGGCTGGCGTCCGAGGCCCAGCTCGAGGAGTTCCTCCAACGCCTGCAGGACGTCGGCGCCGCCGAGCACGTCTTCGTCGTCGGCGGCGACCCTGCCGAACCCGAGGGCCCCTATTCCGACTCGCTCTCCGTGATCCGCTCCGGCATCCTCCAGCGCTACGGCGTCACCGAGGTCTCGATCGCCGGCTACCCCGAAGGCCACCCGGACATCCCCGAAGAGGTGCTCTGGCGCCACCTCGAGGACAAATCGGCGGCACTTCGGGAGCAGGGGCTGGGCGCGGTCATCCTCACCCAGTTCGCCTTCGACAGCGACGCGGTGGCCGACTGGGTGCACCGCGTGCGCGAGCGCGGCATCAACGCCGAGCTGCGCATCGGCACCCCGGGACCGGCCGGCATCAAGCGGCTGATCGGATTCGCCCGTCGGTTCGGCGTGGGGGCGAACGCGATGATCGTGAAGAAGTACGGGTTCTCGCTGACCAACCTCATGGGCACCGCCGGGCCCGACCGGTTCGTCACGAACCTCGCCGACCTGATCGCGCGCGACCCCGCCGCGGGAACGGTCAAGCTGCACTTCTACACGTTCGGCGGCCTGCAGGCCACCGCGCAGTGGGTGCAGGACTACCTCGACGATCGATCCTGACGGGACGAGGTCATGTCCCTGCACCCGGCATCGCTGCGTGATCACGCGTGCCTCATCACGCACGGCCCGGACCAGCCCGGACTGGTCGCGGCGACCACCGCGCTGGTCGCCCGCAACAACGGCAACATCGTCACGCTGGATCAGTACTCCGACAACCCCGAGGGCGGCGCCTTCTTCCAGCGGCTGGTGTTCCACCGCCCTGGCCTCGCAGGGGCGATGCCACAGATCCGGGCCGACTTGGATGCCACTCTCACCCCGTACGGCATGACCTGGCAGCTCACCGATCAGTCGGTGCCCAAGCGCATGGCGATCCTCGCCTCCATGAGCGACCACTGCCTGCTCGAGCTTCTCTGGCGCCACCGCCGGGGTGAGCTGAACGTCACGATCCCGATGGTCATCTCCAACCACACCACCAGCGCCGACTCCGTGCGCTCCTTCGGCGTGCCCTTCTTCCACGTCCCCTCCAGCGGAGAGGACAAATCCGCCGCCGAGGCGCAGATCGCCCAGCTCCTGGCGGGCAATGTCGACGTCGTCGTTCTGGCGCGGTACATGCAGATCCTCTCCGACCGGTTCCTCACGGAGGTGGGCGTGCCGATCATCAACATCCACCATTCGTTCCTGCCCGCCTTCATCGGCGCCAGCCCGTACAAGAAGGCGAAGGAACGTGGCGTCAAGCTCATCGGCGCGACCTCCCACTACGTGACCCGAGACCTCGACGAGGGCCCCATCATCGAGCAGGACGTCGCCCGCGTGACGCACGCCATGAGTGCGACCGATCTGCAGGCCCGGGGCGCGTACGTCGAACGCGCCGTGCTGTCGCGCGCCGTGCAGTGGCACACCGAGGACCGCGTCATCCGGCACGGCAACCAGACCATCGTCTTCGCCTGACACGGATGCCTCGACCGGGGCGTCCATCGAGAGAACAGAGGAGTTCATCCGTGGCCAAGAACCTGCAGGAGCTGATCGACGGGACCAACCCGGTGCAGATGCTGCGCAACTCGCAGATCGGTTCGTACATCTACCCCGTCGTCCCCGCCGATTTCGAGAACTGGATCAAGGAGCAGCAGGCCTGGCGTCAGACCGCCGTGCTGTTCGATCAGTCGCACCACATGGACAACGTGTTCTTGAAGGGCTCGGACGCCATCGCGCTGATCAGCGACACCGCGATCAACTCGGTGGCGAACTTCGCGGTGAACAAGGCCAAGCAGTACGTTCCCACCACCTCGTCGGGACACGTCGTCGGCGACGGCATCCTGTTTCGCGAAGCCGAGGACGAATACGTGTACGTCGGTCGCGCGCCGGCCTCGAACTGGCTGTTGTTCCACGGTGAGACCGGCGGCTACCGCAACCTCGACATCACGGTCGACCGTCGCTCCCCCTCCCGCCCGTATGGCCACCCGGTGACCCGGGACTACTACCGCTTCCAGATCCAGGGGCCCAACGCCTGGGCCGTGATCGAGAAGCTCAACGGCGGCGAGCTGGAGAAGCTCGGCTTCTTCAACATGTCGACGATGAAGATCGCGGGCAAGTCCGTCCGCACGCTGCGCCACGGCATGGCGGGCGCCCCCGGCCTGGAGGTATGGGGCCCCTACGCCGACCACGACATGATCCGCGACGCCATCGTCGAAGCAGGCGCGGAGTTCGGCCTGGTGCCGGTGGGGTCGCGCGCGTACCCCTCGAACACGCTGGAATCCGGCTGGATCCCCTCTCCGCTGCCGGCTATCTACACCGGAGAGCCCGAACGCGCCTACCGCGAGTGGCTCGGCGTCGACAGCTACGAGGCGACTGGCACGCTGGCCGGGTCCTTCGTCTCGCAGGACATCGAGGACTACTACATGACCCCGTGGGAGCTCGGCTACGGTTCCTTCGTCAAGTTCGACCACGACTTCATCGGCCGCGATGCCCTCGAGAAGATCGACAAGGACACCCAGCGCCGCAAGGTCACGCTGGCCTGGAACGCCGAGGACCTCACCCGGGTGTGGGGGTCGCTGCTGAACGTGGATGGCCCCAACTACAAGTTCTTCGACCTGCCGCTGGCCAACTACGGCTCGGCCAACTACGACTCGATCATCGACGCCGACGGTGCCGTGGTGGGATTGTCGATGTTCACCGGCTACAGCGCCAACGAACGGCGCGGACTCTCGCTGGGCGTCGTCGACCCCAACGTGCCGGAGGGCACCGAGCTGAAGGTCGTCTGGGGGGAGCCCGACGGCGGAACTTCCAAGGCATCCGTTGAGCGCCACGAGCAGACGGAAGTGCGGGTCGTGGTCAGCCCGGTGCCGTACTCGACGGTGGTCCGGCAGTCCTACCACGGGGGGGGCCCACCGGCAATTCAGCCGGCGCCCCGGGGCCCGTAGGCCTGAGGGCCTCGTGCCGCCGGGTGCGGCGTCCGACGGTAATCTCGGCAGACGGCCGGCATGCGCACGCCGGCGCCGAAGGAGGACATCCGATGAGTCTGCGCTACGCCCTGCTCGCACTCGTCCGAGTGGGCCCGCAGTCCGGCTACGACCTGCAGAAGCAGTTCGCGGTATCCGTCGGGCACGTCTGGCACGCGCCGGACTCGCAGATCTATCCGGAGCTGCGCAAGATGGAGGCCGAAGGCCTCATCCGCGGCGAGGAGCAGGCCCGGGGCCAGCGCGGCACCCGCCGGATGTACCACGTCACGCCGGCCGGCGACCAGGCCTTCCTGGACTGGATCGCCTCGCCGCCGGAATATCAGCGGGTCCGCGACCCCGCCCACCTGAGGGCCGCCTATCTGGAATCGGCCACGCCCGACCAGGCCCGCGCGTTCCTGCGCGCGCACATCGCGCAGTGGGAGGGCGAGCGGGAGCAATGGGAGGGCGAGATCCGTCGGATCGATGCCGTCGACAACCCCATGCTGAAGCGCCGCCTCGCCGTCACGCCCGAGGCCGACCGGGAGCGCACGATCGCCTACAAGCGATTCGCGTACGAAGGCCTGGTCGAGCGCGCACGCGGCGAGATCCAGTGGGCGCAGAAGGGACTCGCGCTCGTCGACCGGCTCGGTGTCCCGGCCGCACGCTGACGGTCGACGATCGACCAGTGCGGATGGAGCGGATTGGCGCGCAGATCGGCGACAATGGTGCCGACGATCCCGAGGCTCCGCGGGAGTCAGAGAGGCGATTCCCCATGACGTTCCCGTCCACGCCCCACGTTGAAGTCGACCTCGCTCGCCCAGATCTCGCCCCGCAGATCCGAGAGGCGATTCTCGACGGCGAGTTCGCGCCCCATCAGCGACTGATCGAGGCGGACCTGAGCGAACGTTTCCAGGCGACTCGGGCTGCCGTGCGCACGGCGCTGCTCACCCTCGCCAACGAGGGCCTGGTCGAGAGGCTGCCCAACCGCGGCGCCCGGGTGCGGGCGATCAGCGTCGAAGAGGCCGTGGAGATCGTGGAGGTGCGCGCAGGACTGGAGTCGCTGTGCGCCCGCCGCGCGGCCGAGCGGATCGACGAGTCCGGCACGGCGCGGCTGCGTGAGCTTCGAGACGCGATCACGGGCGCGGTCGCGTCGGGCGACCTGGTGGGGTATTCCCGCCTGAACCAGGAGATGGACCGCCAGGTGCGCGAGCTCAGCGGCCACGCCACCGCGGTGCAGCTCCTTGAACGCCTGCGGGCGCAGTCGGCGCGGCATCAGTTCCGCCTCGCGTTCCACCCCGGACGGGCAGCCCAGTCGCTCCCGGAGCACCTCGCGATCATCGACGCCGTGATCGCCCGGGATCCCGACGCCGCCGAGACCGCGACCCGCGAACATCTCGCCGGCATCGTGGAGTTCCTCCGCACGCTGGTGTGACCCGGGTCATCGCGCACGACGGCGGTCCGACGTGGAGCCGGACCGCCGTCGTGGGCACGGGTCAGCCGAACGATTCGACCGTGTCGTATCCCTTGCCGTTGTACTTCTGCACGACCACGCTCGACACGGCCGGCTGGCCGTCGGTGGTGGTGTCCACCGCGGTGCCCTCGAGCATGAGCGGCGCCTGGAAGTCGGTGATCGACCGCAGCGCTTCCATGAAGCTCTCGCGCGTCGGCTCGGTCATCTCCATGAACGCCTGCTCGAGGGTCGCCCCGACCATGTAGCTCCACATGCAGTGCGGGAAGGCGGGCATGTCCTGGTAGTCCGCGTACTCCTTGAGACTGGCCAGGAACGTCTGCACGTCCTCGTCCTCGGCGAAGGCGGGACTCGCGGGGGCCTTGGCGAAGGACACCGAGTAGACACCGGGGAAAGCCTCGGCGCCGCCGGGCTGCAGGATCGCCGCGGGGCTGGAGGTGTTGGAGGGCAGGAACCAACTGGGAGTCCAGCCGAGCTGCTGCGCCTTCTGCAGCGAAGAGATCACCAGCGGGGTGATCGACATCGCATTGAAGAAGACGTCGGCATCGGATGCCGCGAGCTCGGTGAGCTGCCCGTCCACCGCCGTGTCGGTCGCCTCGTAGGTGAGCTCCTCGACGATCTCCACGTTGTCGGCCCCCTCGACAGCCTCCTTGAAGCCTTCGACGTAGCCCTCGCCGAAGTCGTCGTTCTGGGACAGGATCGCCACCTTGTGGTCATCACCGGACGCCACGAGCAGCTCGCCGAACGCCAGCCCTTCGTTCTGGTAGATCGGCACGAACCCCAGCTGAGACGGGCTCTCGCCGGTGTCGCTGAAGATCGGATCGCCCGTCATGACGAGCACCTGCGGCACCTCGTCGGCGATCGCGGCCTCGAGGTAGGCGCGGTTGGTCGGGGTGCCCAGGCCCGAGGTCATCGCGAACACGCTGTCCTTGAGCTGGTCGTAGTTGGCCTTTGCCTTCTGCGGATCGTACGCGTCGTCGAGGGCCTCGATGTCGACGGTGCGGGTCACACCGTCGCCGAACTCGATCCCGCCCTCGGCGTTGCGCTCACCGAAGTACGCGGTGATGCCCGCCACGGTGCAGGTGCCCGGCCCCGCCGTCGGCCCGCTCAGCGGGGTCGTGATGCCGAGGGCGATCGAGCTGTCCGTGATGCCTGGGCTCGCCGGTGCGGCGTCGTCGGTCGCTCCCGTCCCCTCACCGCCGCGTGCACAGCCGGCGAGCGTCAATGCGAGCGCAGAGCCGAGGGCGACGATGCCCAGCATGCTCCGATGTCTCTTGCTCATGTTCATGACTGATCGTGCCTCTCTGTTTGGGTTCCCTTCGTCGCGGCGGGCGTCGGGACGTCCGTGCTCGAAGTGGGTGGTGCGCCGGGGTGGTGCTCGCGGCCGCCGGCGGCGCGTCGGCGCAGGCGCTGCAGGCGGGCGGGAAGCGATGCCAGCCCGCCGGGGAGGACGAACAGCACGAGCAGGAGCAGCGCGCCCTGCAGGACGGCGGTGAGGCTCGGGTCGACGGCGTTCGTCAGCTGCGGGGCCAGCACGTAGTAGGCGCCGCCGAGGAGCGAGCCGACGATGCTGCCGGCACCGCCGATGACCATCGCCGCCAGCAGCTGGATGGAGTGCCCGAAGCTGAGGGTCTCGGGCGACGTGTACTGCACGACCACCATGTACAGAAAGCCGCTGACGCCGCCGATGAGCGAGGCGATGGTGAAGGCGAGCACTTTGAAGCGGTAGGGCGAGATGCCCATCGACGAGGCGACGGCCTCGTTCTCTTTCACGATGGCGAAGGCGCGGCCGTACTTTCCCCGCACGAGGTTGCGGGTGAGCAGGAACACGATTCCGCCGATCAGGATCACGATGTACAGCTGCCACTGGTCGTCGTACAGACCGGTCCACTCGGGGGCGTCGGAGAACCGGGCCGAGGTGCCCTGCGATCCGCCGGTGAACTCCGACAGCCGTTTGGCCAGCGGCACCCCCACGATGGGCAGCGCGATCGTGACCATGGCGATCGCCAGGCCACCCAGTCGTGCCGCCGCGAGCGCGATGACCAGCCCCACGATTCCCGGGATGAGCACGCTGGCAAGCAGGACGAGGACGATGTTCACGTCGTTGCGCACCCCGTAGGCGGTGACGTACGCTCCGAGCCCGACGAAGAAGATCTGACCGAGCGACACCTGGCCGGTGTAGCCCATCACCACATTGAGTCCGAGCACGGCGACGGCGAAGACGCCGATGCGGGCGAGCGTCTGATTGGCGAACTCCGGCAGAGCCAGCGGCAGCAGCAGCACGGCGACGACGATCACGAGCGCGATCACCAGCCGAACCCACCGGCGGGAGAAGAAGGCGGAGTAGGCGGGCATCAGACTCGCACCACCGATCTGCGTCCGAACAGACCTTGGGGTCTCACGATCAGCACGATGAAGATCAGCACGAACGGCACAGCGACCTTCAAGTCGTATCCGATGAACGGCACGTACACGGCGGCGAGGTTCTCGAGGACGCCGATGATCCAGGCGGCCAGGACCACGCCGATGGGGCTGGACATGCCGCCGAGGATGACGGCGGCGAGGGCGTAGACCAGCGCCGTGTCCATCATTCCGGGGGTCAGCGTCAGCTGCGGCGCGATGAGGGCGCCCGCCACCGCGCCCAGGCACGCGGCCAGGCCCCACCCGACCATCAGCAGCCGGCCGACGGGCAACCCCGAGAAGGCGGCGGACTGCGGGTTCACTGCGACCGCACGCAGCGCCAGCCCGAGCTTCGTGCCGAGGAACAGTCCCTGCAGCAGGAGCATGATCGCGATGATCACCACCGTCGTGCCGATGGAGCGCACGCTCACCGCCGCCCCGAACACCGAGACGGTGTCAAGCGGAAACAGCGAGGGGAACTGCTGGTTGTTGTAGGTCCACAGCCAGCCGCAGATGCCGGTGATCAGCGTGAGCAGCCCGATCGTGACCACCACCGCCGTGTCGGGGTCGCCTTGCTCGAAGCGGCGCATCACGTACCGCTCGATGACCGCGCCCATCAGGAACGACACCACGACGGAGAGCAGGATCGCGAGGATCAGCGGCACCCCGAGCCCCGCGAACCACCAGGCGATGTAGGCGGAGAGGACCGCCATGCCGCCCTGGGCGAAGTTGATCAGCCCGGTGGCCTGATTTACCAGCACGATGGCGAGGGCGAGGGCTGCGTAGACGGAGCCGAGCGACAGACCGTCCACCACGAGCTGGATGAAGGTGCCCATCTCAGCCCCCCAGGTACGCGCGTCGGATCTCGTCCATGCCCCTGAGCTCGGCCGAGGTGCCGGTGAGGGCGTTGTGTCCGGTCTCGAGCACCGTCGCGGTGTCGACGAGCCGGAAGGCGAGATTGGCGTTCTGCTCGACCACCAGCATCGCGATCCCCGACTCGCGCCTCAGCCGCGCGATCGCGTCGTAGACGTTCTTGGCGGTGGACGGCGCGAGGCCGAGCGACGCCTCGTCGAGCAGCATGAGCCGGGGCTTGGCCATGACGCCGCGCGCGACGGCGAGCATCTGCTGTTCGCCCCCGGAGAGCGCAGAGCCGTGCGAGCGGATGCGTTCACGCAGGTTCGGGAACAGGTCGAGGCAGTACTCGATGTCCGCCGCGATGCCCTTGCGATCCTTGCGCCGGTACGCCCCCACGCGAAGGTTCTCCCGCACCGTGAGCCCACCGAGGGTCCCCCGCCCTTCGGGCACGTGGGCGATCCCGAGGGAAGCCACGCGGTCGGGCCGGCTGCCGCGGATGTCCTTGCCGTCGAAGCGGATGCCGCCACCGGCGCGCACCGTCCCGCTGATGGCGCGCAACGTGGTGGTCTTGCCTGCGCCGTTGGCACCGAGGATGCCGACAGCGCCGCCCTCGGGCACCGTCAGCGACACACCGTCGAGCACCTGCACGGGTCCGTAGAACGCGGTGACGTCCTCGAGTTCAAGCAGCGTCATCGACGGCCTCCTTGCCGATGTACGCCTCGATGACGCGCGGATCGGACTGCGCCTGGGCGGCGGTGCCCTCCATCAGCTTGCTCCCGTGATCGAGCACGACCACCCGGTCGGTCAATGCGGCGATGAGACCCATGTGGTGCTCGACGATCACGACGGTGATGTCGTCGTCGCGGATGGCACGCACGGAGTGGATGAGCTGTTCGACCTCGGAGTGCGGCAGGCCCGCGGCCGGTTCGTCCAGCAGCAGCAGGCTCGGCCGCGACAGCAGCGCGCGGCACAGTTCGATGCCCTTGTGCAGTCCATGCGAGAGCTCGTCGGCAGGCAGGTGCGCCGCCCAGCCGAGGCCGTGGCGCTCGAGCAGTTCGACCGCCTCGGCGCGAAGCCGGCGCTCGGAGCGCACGGTGCGCGGCAGCCGCAAGGACCAGCTCACCGGCCCGCCGGGCAGCCGGGTGTGGGCACCCAGCAGCACATTCTCCAGAACGCTCGAGTGCAGCTGCAGGGCCGGATGCTGGAACGTGCGGGCGAGCCCCCGTTGCGCCAGAGCGGCCGGCGTCGATCCCAGCATCTCCTCCCCGTCGATCGTGATCGAGCCGGAGCTGGGCCGGTAGTGCCCGCTGATGCAGTTGAACAGGGACGTCTTGCCCGCGCCGTTGGGTCCAACGAGACCGAAGATCTCCCCCGGCTCGACCGCGAATCCCACGTCACGCAGCACGGTGATGCCCCCGAACCGGAGGGTGACCTCCTGCAGAGCCAGCCGAGCCGCCATGCTCACCTCCCCGTCGTTGCCACACCGCACACGACGCGAGGCCGGATCCACCCCGCTGTCTGGACGGTACGGAGTCGCGATTGGATTGTCAACGATTTTGGAACGAGTTTTGCAAATCACGGCGGCGAAGAACGGTGCACCCGTAACCTCGCGTCACGCCGCCGGGATGAGCCGCACGGCTGAACTAGGGTTACCGGCATGTCCGTGAACCCGCCTTTCCGCGCCGACATCGTCGGCAGCTTCCTGCGTCCCGAAGCCATCAAGAACGCCCGCGCGCGCCATGCCGCAGGGGAGCTCGACGATGCCGGACTGCGCGAGGTTGAAGACGACGCGATCGCGGCCCTCGTGGCTCGGGAGGCCGCCGCAGGACTGAAGGTGGCAACCGACGGAGAGTTCCGCCGGTCATGGTGGCACTTCGACTTCTTCGGAATGCTGGAGGGAGTGAACGTCGTCGAGCTGGACCACGGCATCCAGTTCCAGGGTGTCCAGACCCGCCCGCTCGGTCTGCGCATCGACGGCGAGATCGCCTTCCCGTCGGCTCATCCGATGATCGAGCACTTCCTCGCGCTCAAGCCGCTCGCCGATGCCGCCGGCGTGGTGCCGAAGTTCACGATTCCGGCACCGACGGTGCTCGACTTCCGGCTGGAGCGCGATGCGCTCGAGGGGTCGGCGTATGCGGGACACGACGAGATCTTCGAGGACCTCGCCGCCACCTACCGCGGGGCCGTGCAGGCCTTCTACGACGCCGGCTGCCGTTACCTGCAGTTCGACGACACCGCGTGGGCCTACCTCTGTTCGGAGGTCGAGATGGCCAAGGCAGCCGAGCGCGGCATCCGCACCGATCATCTCGCCGAGCGCTACGCGGCGCTGATCAACGCGTCCCTGCGCGACAAGCCCGCGGACATGGTCGTCACCACGCACGTGTGCCGGGGCAATTTCCGCTCGACGTGGATCTCCTCGGGCGGGTACGAGCCGGTCGCCGAGCAGCTGCTGGCCGAGACCGCCTACGACGGGTACTTCCTCGAGTACGACAGCGAGCGCGCCGGCGGCTTCGAGCCGCTGCGGTTCCTGCCGCGGGGTGACAAGGTCGTCGAGCTCGGGCTGGTCACCACCAAGTCAGGCGCTCTCGAGGACCCCGACGAGCTGAAGCGCCGCATCGACGAGGCCGCGAAGATCGCACCGCTGGAGCAGTTGGCGCTGAGCCCGCAGTGCGGCTTCGCCTCGACCGAGGAGGGCAACGTCCTGACCGAGGCCGAGCAGTGGGCGAAGATCGAAGAGACCGTCGCGCTGGCCGCGGAGGTGTGGCCCGACGCGTAACCCGCGACGACGGGGCCGGGGTCAGCCCGCGGCATCCCCCCGTCCGGCGATCGCACGCAGCCACTCGATGGTCGCGTCGGTCATCGGATGCGGTGCGTCCAGGGAGTCGAGGAACTCCCGCGCCTGCACCATCTCGGCCTCCCGCCGCACCGCGTGCGTGCGGGTTCCGTCGATCAGGTGGTGCACGGGCTGCAGGTCGGGTGCACCCAGCTCCGACGCGATCTGATCCATCAGCCAGTCCTGGGCGCCGAAGATCTCCGCGGCCGTGACGCTCTCCACGACGACGGCGGCCAGGCCCTTCATGAACACACTGCGCAGCAGCTTCAGCCGTGCCGCAGCCCCCGGCTCGGGGCCGACCTCGGTAGCGGGGATGTGCAGTCGCGCGAGAAGCGGACGCAGCCGGCCGATCCCGGGGCCGCTGAGCAGCAGCGGGGTGTCGATCCGCGCGCGCGGCACCGGGGCCAGGATCGCCACATCCACGAAGGGGATGCCGCGTTCGGCCGCTGCCGACGCGAGCAGTCGCTTGTCGGCGGGTCCGCTCGTGTTCATGTCCGCGTAGACGCTCGAGGCATCCATCGCCGGCAGCGCTTCGGCCAACACGGATGCCGCAGAGCTCGCGCCCACCAGGCTCAGCACCAGGTCGGCCCCGCGGACGGCGCGGGGGACGTCGACGGCGCGGTCCACGCCCGCCGGGGAGAGCGAGCCGCGCACGTCGGTACCGACGACCGATGCCCCGCGCGTCGGCAGGTCGCTGGCGTAGATGCTGCCTGCTTCACCCAGGCCGATGACAGCGACCCGCATCATGCCCTCCGCCACCAGACTCCCGCGCCTGTCGTCGTGGGGGCTGCGGCGCCGATCAGGACCGCGAGATCCGTCCGCAGCCGGGGAAGGTCGACCTTGCCGTGCGGACTGCGGTCGAGGGAGTCCCGGACGAACAGATGCCGAGGCCTCTTGTAGCCGGCGAGCCGGGCGTCCACGTGCGCCCGCAGGGCTTCCGCGTCGACCTCGGCACCGGGCTCGGTGACGACCACCGCCGTCACCAGTTCGCCGTAGCGCTCGTCCGGCATGCCGAACACGACCGCGTCCACGATGCCGGGGTAGGCCACGAGGGCGTCCTCCACTTCGGCGGGGTACACCTTCTCGCCTCCGGTGTTGACCACGGCGCTGCCACGGCCGAGCAGTTCGACGGTGCCGTCACCACGGGCCACGGCCCAGTCCCCCGGCATGACGTGGCGCACGCCGTCGATGACAGGGAACGTCTCGCGCGTCTTGGTCTCATCGCCGAAGTACCCCAGGGGCAGGGTGCCGCGAAAGGCGAGGACGCCGCGCGCACCCGGGACATGCTGCACGTCGCGCAGCTCGTCGTCGAGGACGACCGCGCCGGGCAGCAGGCGCAGCTCCCCCGGCAGGTCCGCGGCGGATGTCGTCTCGTTGACGGCGTAGGGGCCGCCCTCGGTCGAGGCGAGCAGGTCGGTGATCGTGATGGCGCCTCGTGCGTGCCACCGGCGCTTGACCTCCGGGCTGAACCGCATGCCGGAGCTGATCATGGACCGCACGCACCCGAACACGTCCAGCCCTGCCCGCTCCACCGCCTCGACCAGCGGCAGCGCGACGGAGTCCCCTGCCACGATGATGCGCGTGGCACCGGCCTCGACGGCGAATCGCACGGCCGCGTCCGGATCGAATCGCGGCGATGAGGTGACGAGCACCGTGCCACCCAGGGCGAGGGTGTTCATCGAGGTGAACAGGGCCGTGCCGTGCATGAATGGCGACAGCGGCAGAGTGACCACAGGCGGCCGCGCCGCATCGACTGCGACCGCGACGGCATCCGCCATCGCCTCCGGCATGGACAGCCCTGCCGTGGTGTAGATCGAGTAGCTCTGCACCGCGAAGATGTCCTCGCCGCCCCATACAACCGCCTTCGGCCGTCCGGTCGTGCCCCCGGTGTACAGGCGCAGCTCGCCCCCCTCCGGCGCCCTCGCCGGCAGCTCACCGCCCCGCGCAACGATCTGCGCCCACGCGGCCGCCTCGGGCGCCGGCCCGTCGTCGATCGCCACGATGTGCGGCGCGTCGGGCAAGCCGGCGACGGCCTCGCGGACCACCTCCTCCAGAGACGTCGGGTACACCAGCACTCGGGCCCGGGAATCCTCCAACAGCGCCCGCACCTCGGGCGCGCGGTACCGATAGTTCAGGGGCACCGGCGCGATCCCCGTCGCGAGGCACGCGAACAGCGCCACGACGTATTCGGGACGGTTGTAGAGCAGCAGCGCGACCGCATCGCCCGGCTGCACGCCCAGCTCCCGCAGATAGCCCGCGAAGGCGCCCGCCTCGGAACGCAGCCGCCCGTACGTCATGGTCTCGGTCGGCGTCACGATCGCGGCGCGGTCGGGCAGCGCGCGGGCCACCGCCTGCCACACGTCGCTGTAGTGCGCCTTCATGCGAGCCCTTCCGTTTCGCACCGGCTGCCGCGCCGCTGCACGGCCGCGTGACCGCCGCGGCTAGAGCGCCCCCGCGGTGCGCCAGCCGCCGTGGTACTCCTGGCGTGCGGTCTGGGCGTAGGGCACCGGGCTGACGACGGCGCGGACCGCGATCTGCTCGTGCGGCTCCACGGTGGCCTTGCGCGAGCCGCCGTCGGGCTCCCCCCAGACCACCCGCACCTCTGCGCCGATCGGCACGCCGCGGTCGACCGTGGCCAGCGACAGCCCTCGCCGCTCGTTCGCCGTCACGCCGGTGAAGAGGGACAGCCCGACGGTGTCACCGTCGGCATCGATCACGGCGTCGTAGTTCGACGAGCCGTAGTTGGCATTGGGCAGATCGAAGAACTGGTAGCCCACGCCGTCTCGGTCGATGACACTCGCGAGGATGCGGGCGAGGTCTTCGTCGTTCCACGCCAGCGTCACCTTCTTGCGCTGCACCTCGGGGTCGACCTTCTCCAGCGCGTCCCGCCCGATGAAGTCGTGGTCGAACTTCACGAACGACCCGTAGCCCAGTTCCCACGGCGTGAGGTAATAGTCCTCGATGTCGTCCGAGACGAACGAGCCGGCGAGCGCGTTGATCGCCTCGTAGCTGTTCGCGGGCAGCCACTCGCGGTAGGCGCGCTCGGCCTCACCGGTGTAGATCGCCGGCAGCGGCGAGGGGATCCAGCCGGATTCGAGCGTGTTCGACGAGTACGCGCGCGAGCCGCAGGGCTCGATGCCGAACTCCCGGCCGGCCTCGAGCACGGCGTCGCGGATCTTCTCGGTGTGCTCGTACGGCCCCCAGATCTCCAGGCCCGGCGCCCCCGCCATGCCGTGCCGCAGCGTCCGCACCCGCTCGCCCGCGATCGTGAGGTGCCCCATGTGGAAGAACTTGACCTTCTCGAGGGGCCCGCCGTTGAGCCGCTCGATGATGTCCCAGGCGTTGGGCCCTTGAATCTGGAAGCGGTAGTAGTCGCGCTTCACCGCCGCCCCATACGGGCGCGAGGGCGAGCGGTCGTCGTAGCGGAACTCCACGTCGTAGCCGCCGGTCTCGGCGTGGAACTGCAGCCAGTTCGCCACCGGCGCCCGACCCACGTAGACATACTCATCCTGCGCCAGGTGGAACAGGATGCCGTCGCCGATGACCCCGCCCGCCGCAGAGACCGGCACGAACTGCTTCGCGGTGTTCACGGGGAAGTTCGCGAACGAGTTGATGCCCGTGTCGCTGAGCAGTTGCAGCGCACCCGGTCCCGACAGGAAGAAGTTGACCATGTGATGGGTCTGGTCGAACAGCACCGCGGTGTCGCGCCACGCCTTCTGCTCGCGTCGCCAGTTCGTGAATTCCGCCGGAACGACGGGGTAGATGTAGGTACCGAGCTGCGAGTCGCGAAGCATCTGGACGATGTTCCCCTTCTCGTCCAGCAGATCCTGCAGGGTGCGTGCCATTGGGGTTTCCCTCTCGACTTCGTCGTCTGATCGGTCTAGCCGTGATCGTACGGAGACCATTTCCCTCTGTCCATAGTGGTTCTGGTCGCCATGATTGTAAACAAAATCTTGACCACGTCACGCGCCGTGTGGTTCGCTGATCGAATCGCCCGACAGGAGTGGACATGCCCGGCAGCACCGCCTCGATGCTCGTGATCAGCGCACACGCCGGCGACTTCGTCTGGCGTGCCGGCGGGGCCATCGCGGCCGCCGCCGCCCGCGGCGAGCGGGTGAGCGTGGTCTGCCTGAGCTATGGCGAGCGGGGCGAATCGGCGAGCCAGTGGCTGCTGGGCAAGTCCCTCGACGAGATCAAGGACCTGCGCCGCACCGAGGCGACGGCGGCCGCGGCCGCCCTGGGCGCCGAGATCGAGTTTCTGGATCTGGGCGACTATCCGTTGCGGGAGTCCCCCGAGGCCGTCGCCGTGCTGGTGGACGTCTACCGCCGCGTACAGCCGACGGTGGTGCTCACCCACACGCTCGCCGATCCGTACAACGGCGACCATCCGGCCGCCGCGCGCATGGCCCTGCAGGCTCGGGTGCTCGCACAGGCGATCGGCGTGGCGGGCTCTGACGGCACGATGCCGACGAAGGACGAGATCATCGGCGCCCCGCCGGTGTTCTTCTTCGAGCCGCACCAGCCCGAGCAGTGCGGCTTCTCGCCCAATGTGCTGCTGGACATCACCACCGCCTTTCCCGCAAAGCGCGCGGCGATGCAGGCCCTCCCGGCGCAGCAGCACATGTGGTCGTACTACACCGACCTCGCGGTGCGGCGGGGCGTGCAGCTCAAGCGCAACGCCGGACCGAACCTGGGCCTTGCCCACGAGACGATGGGCGAGGCCTACATGCGCTATCTCCCGCAGGTGACCGGAGTGCTGGAGTGACGCACGTCGTGGTGACCGACATCGAGCGGGCGGATGCCGCGACGGCCGCCGCCTTCGCCGAGTTCGGCTCTGCCACCGCTCACGAAGCGCTGGGGCGCACCGGCTACGCGGGGTCGCAGATCCGACCCATCCAGCAGGGCGCCGCCATCTCGGGAACCGCGATCACCGTCCGTCTGCCCCCAGGGGACAACCTGATGGTGCACGCCGCGATCGAACAGGCCCGGGAAGGCGACGTCATCGTGGTGGTCCCGACGGACGGCCCCGCCCACGGGGTCATCGGCGAGCTCATGGCCACGCAGATGCAGGTCCGCGGCGTGCGGGCCTACGTCACCTCAGGCGGCGTGCGCGACACCGAGGAGCTCCGGCGCATGGGCTTCGCGGTGTGGACCGCACACGTGAGCGCGGAAGGGACCGTCAAGCAGGCAGCCGGGTCGGTGAACGTTCCGGTCATGCTCGGGTCCGCCCACGTGCACCCCGGCGACATCGTCGTGGCCGACGACGACGGCGTCACGATCGTGCCTCGGGATCGCGCGGCAGCCACGCTCACGGCGGCCCGCGAGCGCGCAGATCGGGAGAAGGCGAACCGCGCGCGCTACCGCGACGGTGAGATCTCGATGGACATCAACCGCCTCCGTTCCGTGCTGGATCAGGCCGGGGTGCGGTACGTGACGCAGACGGAGCATGACGGTGCCGGGCGCTGACCCGCTGAGAGACGGCATCCGCTGCATGCTCATGCGCGGCGGCACCTCGAAGGGCGCGTTCTTCCTCGCGGATGACCTGCCCGCCGACGATGATGTGCGCGACGACCTGCTGCTGCGGATCATGGGCAGTCCCGACCGGGCTCAGATCGACGGCCTGGGCGGCGCGCACCCGCTGACGTCGAAGGTGGCCGTCGTCTCGGCCTCGCCTCTGGCCGACGTCGACATCGACTACCTGTTTCTGCAGGTCGGTATCGACGAACCGGTCGTCGCCGATCTGCAGACCTGCGGCAACCTGCTCGCCGGTGTCGGCCCCTTCGCGCTCGAGCGCGGGCTTCTCTCCGCGCCAGGCGAGGAGTGCACCGTGCGCATCCGCCTGCTCAACACCGGCGGCGTCGCGACGGTCACCTTCAAGGCCCGGGACGGCGCCCCGACCTACGACGGCGATACCGCCATCGACGGCGTCCCCGGCACGGCGAGCCCGGTGCTCATCGACCTCGCCGGCGGCGGCGGGCCGCTGCTGCCGACCGGGCAGGTGAGCGAGGAGATCGACGGGCACCGCGTCACCCTCATCGACAACGGGATGCCGGTGGTGCTGCTGCAGGCAGACGAATTCGCCGTGGCCGGTGACGAGGACCCGGTGGACCTCGAGCAGCGCGCCGACCTGCGTGCGCAGCTGGAGCGCATCCGACTCGAGGCGGGAAGGCTCATGGGACTCGGCGATGTCGCGGCGCAGACCGTCCCCAAGCTCATCCTGCTCTCCGCCCCCGCAGCCGGCGGCGCCGTCTCGACGCGCGCGTTCATCCCGACCCGCGTGCACACGTCGATCGGCGTGCTCATGGCGGCATCCGTCGCTGCCGGCATCCGCATCCCCGGCGCCGTCGGCTCCGACCTCGCCCGCCTCGAGGCGGATGCCGTCGGCACCGACATCGAGCACCCCTCGGGCACCTTCCGCGCCGAGGTGACCGTGGCCCAGGATGAGCAGGGACGCTGGCAGGCGTCGTCGAGATCGATCCGCACCGCACGCAAGATCTTCGACGGCACGGTGTACCCCCGTCCGCGCCCCTAGGACCGTCAGAGAGGACGCCCCATGGCCACCAGTGAGAACTTCGACATCGCCCACCTGGGTGGCGTGGAGCTGTTCACCCCCAAGTTCGAGGAGAGCCTGCATTTCTTCCGCGACCTCCTCGCGATGCGCGAGGTCGCCCGCATCGGCGACTCGGCCTACCTGCGCTGCTGGGACGAGTACCAGCTCTACACCCTCAAGCTCACCGCCTCGGACACCAACGGCGTCGGCCGCACGCTCTACCGGGCCTCGGGACCCGAAGCCCTGGAGCGGCGGGTTGCGGCGATCGAACGCAGCGGGTTGGGTCACGGCTGGCGCGATCCCGAGGTGGGAGTGGGGCGCTCCTACGAGTTCGAGGACCCGGACGGGCACCTCATGGCCCTGCACTACGACACCGAGCTGTACGTCCCTGACGACGAGGACCGCCCAGCGCTGAAGAATCAGGCGTCGGCCTTTCCCGGCCGTGGGGTGAACACCCGGAGGATGGACCACATCAACTACCTCGCCGCCGATGTGACGGCGGCGGGTGAGTTCTGGAGCGACGTCATGTGCGCGCGCGAGTCCGAGCGGGTGCGACTGGATGCCGGTGGCTACGGCGCCCGATGGTTCCGGTTCAACCAGAAGTCCTACGACGTGGTCTACTCCGACGACTGGACGAAGCAGCGGGGCCGGTTCCACCACTTCGCCCTCGCACCGGACACCCGCGAGGACATCCTGAAAGCCGCCGACATCTTTCTCGAAAACGGGGTGTACATCGAGTACGGGCCGTACAAGCACGCGATCAACCAGACGTTCTTCCTCTACGTCTGGGAGCCGGGTGGCAACCGGATCGAGCTGGCCAACGCCGGCGCCCGCCTGCTGCTGGACCCGGACTGGCCGACCGTCGAGTGGTCCCAGGCCGAGCGCGCCAAGGGACAGGCGTGGGGGATGAAGACGATCCCGACCTTCCACACCCACGGCACTCCGTATGTGCAGGATCAAGAGGAGCTGGATCGCCGGGCGCTCGCGGGCGAACTCTGACGCCGCGGGTCAGCGCAGTGCCGCGGCACCGCTGCGGGCGAGCAGTCGACGGAGCCACTCCGCCCGAGCGGCGCGGGCGCGGCGACTGATCTCGGCATCGGGGGCCAGCGCATCGAATCCGTGTGCGCCGCCCGGCCAGACATGCAGCTCCGCGTCGCCTCCGCAGGCCCAGGACCGAGCCGCATAGGCGACCACCTCGTCACGGAAGGTCTCAGCCGATCCGACATCGAGGAACATGGGCGGGAGATTCGACAGATCGCTCGCTCGGGCGGGCGAGGCGTAGATCGCCACGTCGTCGCGGTCGGCACCGAGGTAGGCGTTCCACGCCGTCTCGTTGGCCACGCGGTCCCACGCGCCGACGCCCGCCATCTGGTCTGCCGAGCCCGAGTCGTTGCGGTCATCGAGCATCGGGCACACCAGCAGCTGTCCCAGCAGCGATGGTCCGCCGCGATCCCGGGCGAGCAGCGCCGTGGCCGCCGCCAGCCCGCCACCGGCGCTGATGCCACCGACGATGACACGGTCGGGGTCGAGGCTCAGCGCATCGGCGTGCTCCATCAACCAGACCAGCCCTCGGTAGACGTCCTCCACAGGCACGGGGTAGGGGAACTCCGGCGCAAGGCGATACTCGATGGATGCCACGGCGAGCCCGAGGTCCTGAGCCGTCCCGGCCAGGGCAGGCAGATCGTCGGCCGCGGAGCCGACCACGAGCCCGCCGCCGTGCACGTGATAGAGCACCGGCAGGCGCGCGCCGCGCCTGCGAGGACGCAGGAGCAGGAGCGCGATGCCGGGGGCGTCCCCCGCCGGGACGAGGTGGCGGGTCAGCGCCAGGCTCCCGCCGAGCGTGATCTCGTACTCGCTCGGTGGCACCGCCCGCTCGCGCAGCTCGGCTATGCCCTCGGGGCGCAGCGAGGTGACCACGTCGTCGGTGGTGCGCAGCGCGTGCGCCACGTCCGGATCGAACGCCGGGGGCGCCCCCGGGCCTTCCCTCATCCCTTCACCGAGCCCTGCAGCAGCGCGGCGACGAACTGGCGCTGGAAGACGAGGAACACCAGCAGCGTCGGAGTGAGGATCAGCAGCGATCCGGCGCACAGCAGCGGGACGTCGGTGCCCCACTGCCCTTGGAAAGCGCCCAGCGCACCGGCCATCGTGCGCTTGGTCGGGTCGTCCACGAGCACGACGGCGAGCAGGAACTGGTTCCAGGTCCACAGGAACAGCAGGATCGCGAGCGAAGAGAGCGCGGGGACGGACAGCGGCACATGGATGCGCCAGAACAGCTGCCAGGTCGTCGCGCCGTCGATGCGTGC
>NZ_JANJFJ010000102.1:0-5692 GCF_024626565.1 Microbacterium sp. zg.Y909 | reverse complement strand
ACCAGGCGCTTCTCGTAGTCGACCGCTTCGAGCCACTCGTCGGTGGTGAAGTTCGGCACGAGTTCGCCATCGCGCTCGGTCCAGCGGTTGCCCGCACCGTGCCACGTCTCGATGACGTCATACGGGCTGCTCGTGCCGATGGCGCCGGGCCACTTCGGCACGATGATGCCGTACGTGTCGTCGACGCCGTTGCCGTCGGGGTCCTGCTCGGAGAACGCCTTGGCCACCTCGTAGAGGTCGTCGGTCGTCTCGGGCAGCTCCAGGCCGAGGTTCGTCAGCCAGTCCTTGCGCACGATGACCGCCGCGCGCATGACGTCACGGGCGCGGAAGATGCCGTAGCTCCTGCCGTTGACGCTGGCCGCCTGCTGCACCTCGGGGAAGGTGGTGGTGAGGTTCGGGTAGTCGCCCAGGTACTCGGTGAGGTCCCAGAACGCGCCGGCTTCGGCGTTGCGGACGAAACCCGGGTCCTTGCCCTGGATGACCATCACGTGGGGGATGTCGTCGCCGGCGAGGGTGATGTTGGTCTTGTCGCCGTACGACGAGTTCGGCACCCAGGTGATGTCGAGGTCGACGCCGGCGATCTCCTCGAGGGCATCGTGGATCTCGTTGTCGTCGCTGGGCGCGTTCGTGACGAGGTACGGCACCATGAGCGACAGGGTGTCGAGCTCGGCCGACTCTTCGGCGTCACCGCCGCCCCCACCGCCGGTGCAGCCGGTGAGGGCGACGGCTCCGGCGGTGAGCAGGGCGAATGCGGTCAGGCGTCTGCGATGTTGCATGATGAACTCCTTCGTTCTGGGGTGCGGGGGAGGTGCGGATGCCGGCGGTCAGGCCGGCTGGGGGGAAGGCGTGGAGTGGGCGGGGGCCGACTGCTCGGCGACGAGCCGGTCGTTGGCCGCGAAGAACCCCAGGCAGAGCGCGGTGCTGATGGACAGCCAGGCGCCGATCGACACCAGCGGGATGAGGCCGGGCACCACGAGACTCGCCGTCACCGTGACCACCGCGGCCACTGCCAGCAGGGCGGAGGGGGCGAGATTGCGCAGCATCCACCGCGACGCGGTCGGCAGATAGCGGTGCAGCGGCAGGTCGTAGTGCACGTAGAGCGGCGCGAGGAGGGCCGTGAGCACGAAGGCGAACACGGCCGCCCCGGCGGTGAGGGCGCCGATCGGGCGGCCGAGGGTTCCGCTCAGCGCGGCCGATGCGGCCTGGGCTGCCAGCAGTGCGGTGACGGCGAGGGCAGGGCCGAGCACGACGTTGGACCGGACGAACTCGGCGCGCCACACGCGCGCGAAGGTGCGCAGGGTGGGGAAGGCCTCGCCGCGCAGGCGTCGGCGCGTGAGGTGTGCGGCGGCCGCCGTCGCGGGGGCGGCCCCGAGCGCGACACCCCCCGCGAGCGTGAAGACGAGCCACAGTGCGTTGACCGCCATCGCCCACAGCACCCAGTCGCAGGCGGCGTGCACACGCAGGGCCCAGGTCGGGCCGGACGCCGATGTCGTCATGGTGGGAATCTCCGTCGATCGCCGCACAGGGTGGGAATGCGTTTTCCCGGGAGGATATCCCCATACTCGCGGCGCTGTCAACGTGGGGTGAATCGTTCCATCGAGCTCGGCCGCCAGCCCTCCCGATCCACCCGCCGCCGAATCGCCGCTGCGGCCCCGGTCTTTCCCGCGGGGCCTGCTGCGATGGCGGCACGCCCATACGATGGGCGGGCTGGGACCGGTAACGGGTCACGATCCGGCAACAGCCGGAAAGCGTCTTCCGGGATCTCTTGCCAATCGATTCCGGCCGTAGTAGCGTAACCGGCAAGCGCTTTCCCGTGCCCTCTCGCAGGGCTCGGCGCCCACACCGCACAACCACACGGACAACGAACGTCCCGCGGAGCACCACGGACACGGACGTTCCAGGAAGGACAAGGATGTTCAGCACAAAGCGGGCCATCACCGCCGTCGCCATCGCGACCGGCGCGGCCCTCGCTCTCGCCGGCTGCGCCGGCGGAGGGGAAACCGAACCTGCGGCCGAATTCGACCCCGACGAGAAGGTCAGCATCGACCTGGCGTTCTGGGGCAACGACGTTCGCGCCGAGCTCTACAACGAGGCGATCGCGGCCTTCAACGAGGAATACCCGAACATCACGGTCAAGGCGACGTTCCTGGGGTTCCCCGAGTTCTGGGAGAAGCGCCAGACCGAGGCCGCCGGCGGCGGCCTGCCCGACGTCATGCAGTTCGACTACTCGTACCTGCGCCAGTACTCCGAGAACAACCTGCTGCTCGACCTCGACCCGTACCTCGGCGAGATCATCGAGACCGAGCCGCTTCCCCAGAACATCCTGGACATCGGCGTCGTGAACGACACCACCTACGCGATCCCCACCTCCACCAACGCATGGGGCCTGTTCACCAACCCGGTCGTGCTCGAGAAGGTCGGCGTGGAGAACTTCGCCGGTGGTTCGTGGGAGGACTACGCGGACTGGATGGGCGAGGTCACCGCGGCCGGCGCGGGGGAGATCTACGGCGGCGGCGACTACACCGGGCGCATCCAGAACTTCGAGCTGCAGCTGCGCTCGGAGGGCTCCCACCTCTTCACCGAAGACGGCGAGCCCGGCTTCGACGAGGAGCGCCTCACCGAGTTCTGGGAAGAGGGCACCGCGATGCGCGACGGGATCTCCTTCCCTCAGCAGCTCGTCGAGGAGCTCACCCCCCTCGGCCCGTTCGACACCGCTCGTGCTGCCAGCGAGCTCACCTGGGACAACTTCGGCGCCGGATACCTGGGCAACCTGGGCGAGGGCTACACCGAGCTGAGCCTCATCGAGCCGCCCGTCACCGAGGACGGCACGCAGGACCTGTACCTGAAGCCTTCGATGCTGCACGCGATCTCGGCCAAGACCGAGCACCCCGAGGCGTCGGCGACGCTGGTGAACTTCCTCATCAACTCGCCGCAGTCGGGTGAGATCTTCGGCACCAACCGCGGCCTGCCCGCCTCGGAGACCGCTCTGGCAGCGGCCGAGCTCGACCCGCTGAGCCAGCAGGTCGCCGACTACGAGGCGTCGATCGCCGACCGACTGGGCGATGCCCCGCCGGTTCCGATCGTCGGCTACGGCACGCTCGAGGAGAAGTTCCGCCAGCTCGGCACCGAGCTGAACTTCGGCACGATGACCGTCGAGGATGCCGTCGCGCAGTTCTTCAGCGAGATGGACATCGTCCTCAACCAGTAAGCAACGGCTGCCGGGGGTCCGGACGGTCACATCGTCGGGGCCCCCGCTGCATCCACCCCCTCACCACTTCAGGAGCACCCGTGAGCACGACTGCGACCAGGGTCATCGTCACCGAGGATTCGTCGTCCAAACGGCGTCTCATGCGCAAGCAGCGCCCCGAGCTCGTCTCCCGGCCCGGCCAGCGTCAACGTGCGCGCAAAGAAACCGCCGCTGGATACGCCTTCCTCATCCCGTGGCTGCTCGGGTTCTTCGGCCTCACCCTCGTTCCGATGGCGTACTCGCTGTACCTGTCGTTCACGAGCTACAACATCTTCTCCCCGCCCAAGTGGATCGGCCTGGACAACTACGTCCGGCTCTTCACCGCGGACCCCAACTTCATGCAGTCGGCGCAGATCACTTTGATCTACGTCCTCGTGGGCACGCCGATCACGCTCTTGGCGGCTCTCGGGGTCGCCATCCTGCTCAACTACCGTGACAAGGGCGCCGCCTTCTTCCGTTCGGCGTTCTATGCGCCCTCGCTCATCGGCGGATCGGTGTCGGTGGCCATCGTCTGGCGCGCCATGTTCAACACCGACGGGCCGGTCGACAGCGGACTGAACCTCTTCGGCATCGACCTGGGCGGCTGGATCGGCCAGCCCGGTCTCATCCTGCCCATGATGATCCTGCTGTCGGTGTGGCAGTTCGGCGCCACGATGGTGATCTTCCTCGCCGGGCTCAAGCAGGTGCCCAGGGAGCTGTACGAGGCGGCCGAGATGGACGGCGCGAACGCGTGGCGCCGCTTCCGCGCCGTGACCATCCCGCTGCTGTCGCCGGTCATCTTCTTCAACCTGCTGCTGGGACTCATCGGCGCGTTCCAGGTCTTCGCGTCGGCGTACATCATCTCCAACGGCACCGGCGGCCCCGCCGGCATGACGAACTTCATCACCGTCTATCTCTACAAGACGGGCTTCGCCGACGGTCGCATGGGATACGCCGCGGCGATCGCGTGGGTGCTGCTGGTCGTCGTCGCGATCATCGCCTTCATCCTCTTCCGCACCCAGAAGTCGTGGGTGCACTACTCGGGAGACAACCGATGACCATTTCCTCCTCCTCCCCGAACGCGCTCGTCCAGCTCGAGAACCAGGTCGACCCCGACCCCAAGACCGCTCCGCGGCGGCGCGTGAAGCGCAAGACCTGGCAGACGATCATCTGGTTCGTCGCCCTGCTGACCATCACCGCGGTCGTGCTCTACCCGCTGGTGTGGCTCTTCGTCTCGACCTTCAAGCCGAACTCGGAGTTCGGTCAGAACCAGGGACTCATCCCGAACAGCCCGACGCTGGACAACTACGCCAAGGTGATGGAGGGCATCGCCGGCGTGCCGATGGGCCAGTTCTTCTGGAATTCCTTCGTGCTGGCCGCGCTGTCGGTGGTCGGCACCGTGATCTCCTCGGCCCTGGCCGCCTACGCGTTCGCGCGCCTGCAGTTCAAGGGGCTCGGCGTGCTCTTCGCCGCGATGATCGGCACGCTGCTGCTGCCGTTCCACGTCGTGATCATCCCGCAGTACATCCTGTTCAACAATCTCGGCCTCGTCGACACGTTCGTGCCCCTGCTGCTGCCGAAGTTCCTGGCCACCGAGGCGTTCTTCGTCTTCCTGCTGGTGCAGTTCATCCGGCAGATGCCGCGCGACATGGATGAGGCGGCCAAGATCGACGGCGCCGGCCACTTCCGGGTGTTCTGGTCGATCATCCTGCCGCTCATCCGGCCCGCCCTCATCACGTGCGCGATCTTCTCGTTCATCTGGGCGTGGAACGACTTCCTGGGTCCCCTGCTGTACCTCACGAGCCCCGAGAACTATCCGCTCCCGATCGCGCTGCGGCTGTACAACGACCAGACGTCCTCGAGCGACTACGGCGCGACGGTGACGGCGTCGTTCGTCGCGCTGCTGCCGATCCTGCTGTTCTTCATCGTCTTCCAGCGCTTCCTCGTCGACGGCGTCGCCACGCAGGGCCTCAAGGGCTGAGTAGGATGCCGACGATGACCAGCCGTCGCGAGTACAAGGCCGCACTGCGCGCCGAGCGCTCGGGCGCCGGTCCGGTGCGCACCGAGGGGCCGCCGCCGCGGTTCCCCGGCGCGTCCGGCCGGTTCGCGCTGTTCGGCGAGGTGCTGCAGGTCGGCCTGCTCATGACCCTCGTCGCGCTGCCGGTCGTCACCCTGCCCGCGGCGCTGGCCGCCGGCATCCGGCACCTCCGCCGTCTCGTGACGGCGGAGGACTCGCGGCTGCAGTTCTTCTGGGCGGACGTCCGCCGCGCCGTGCTCCCGGGTTCGGCGGTCGGCGCGGTGTCGCTTGTGGCCACCCTCGTGCTGCTGCTCGATATCGACCTGGCGCGATCGGGGTTCCTCCCCGGTGGCGCGGTCATCGAGGTCGTCGGCTGGGCGGGGCTCGCGGGCGTCGCGGTCGCCGTGCTCGCGGCGGCCGGCGCCTGGACGCCGCAGACCGGCTGGCTC
>NZ_JANJFJ010000101.1:0-7814 GCF_024626565.1 Microbacterium sp. zg.Y909 | reverse complement strand
CGGTCCCGCGCGCGGTCGCCGTCGACGTCGCCGGCGCGCTGTATCTCGTCGCGACCGCCGTGTTCGTCGTCGTCTCGACGTGGGCCCTCGTGCCCCTCTTCATCCCCGCCATCGGCTGCGCCGCCCTCGCGGTCGTCGCCATCCCCACGCGCCGGCGCAGACGCGCCTGACGCAGCCCCGACCCGCCGCCGCCGGCGGGCCCGACCGGAAGGAACACCGTGACGTCAGCCCACGGGTCCGTCGACCCCCGCTTCGCGATCTCCGACGTCGACCGCCGCCTGTTCGGCGGCTTCGTCGAGCATCTCGGTCGGCACATCTACGACGGCATCCACGAACCCGGTCACCCCTCCGCCGACGCCGACGGCTTCCGCACCGATGTGATCGAGCTCGTCAAGGAGCTCGGCGTCTCGACGATCCGCTACCCCGGAGGCAACTTCGTCTCGGGCTACCGGTGGGAGGACGGCATCGGCCCGGTCGACCAGCGCCCTCGCCGCCTCGACCTCGCTTGGCATTCCACCGAGACCAACGAGGTGGGACTTCACGAGTTCTCGGACTGGCTCGACAAGGTCGGCAGCGACCTCATGCTCGCCGTCAACCTCGGCACGCGCGACACCCAGGAGGCCCTCGACCTGCTGGAGTACGCCAACGTCGACGCCGAGACCGAGTGGACGCGCCAGCGTCGCGCGAACGGCCGCGACGAGCCCTTCGCGGTGAAGATGTGGTGCCTGGGCAACGAGATGGACGGCCCGTGGCAGCTGGGGCACCGCAACGCCGACGATTACGGCAAGCTCGCCTCCCGCACCGCCAAGGGCATGCGCATGGTCGACCCCGGCATCGAGCTGGTCGTCTGCGGCTCGTCCGGCAGCGGCATGCCCACGTTCGGGTCGTGGGAGCGCACCGTGCTCGAGCACACCTTCGACGACGTGGACTTCATCTCGTGCCACTCGTACTACCAGGAGATGGGCGGCAACGCGCAGGAGTTCCTCGCCTCGGGTGTCGACATGGCGCGCTTCATCGAGTCGGTGATCTCGATCGCCGACGCGGTGGCGGCGACGAAGAAGAGCGACAAGCGCATCATGATCTCGTTCGACGAGTGGAACGTCTGGTATCTCCACGCCGAGGGCGGCGGTCAGAACGACAAGCCCCGCGAGCCCGGATGGCCGGTGGCCCCGCGACTGCTCGAGGATCAGTACCACGCACTGGATGCCGTCGTCTTCGGCGACCTCATGATCACGCTGCTGCAGCACGCGGACCGGGTGCGCTCGGCATCCCTCGCGCAGCTGGTGAACGTGATCGCCCCGATCATGACCGAGCCCGGCGGCATCGCCTGGCGCCAGACCACGTTCTTCCCGTTCTCGATCACGTCGCGCTTGACCGGCGACCGGGTGGTGCGGGTGCCGGTGACGGCGGGCACGTTCACGAGCGAGCGCTTCGGCGAGGTGGCTGCGGTCAACGCGGTGGCCACCGTCGATGACGAGGGTGTGAGCCTGTTCGTGGTGAACCGCTCGACGACCGACGCCGCCGACCTGCGGCTGGACCTCGCCGCCGTCGCCGCGCAGTTCGGCCGTCAGCTGCAGGTGACCGAGTCGCACCTGCTGCACGAGGACGACATGTACGCCGCCAACACCCTCGAAGAGCCCGAGCGGGTCGGCGTGCGGCCTCTCGACGGCCTCTCGCTCGACGGGGATGCGCTCGCCGCGAGCCTGCCGCCGGTGTCGTGGGTCGCGGTGCGCCTGGCGTGACGGCCCGAGCGTAGGGGAACCCCCGGCGTAGGACGGATCGCCCCCGTTCGTCCTACGCCGGCCACATCCCCTCCGGTCCCGACCTCGACCGCCGGACGGCGGCGTCGGACGCTTGCGGAAAGCGTCTTCCGATGCCAGGATGAGATGACGGAAAGCGCTTACCCATACAAGAGCGCAGAGAAGCGCCGAGCAGAAGGAACAACAGTGTCAGAGACGACCACCTTGGACGCCCCCGCAGTCGCGACGACTCCGCAGGTGCGTGAGATCGGCATCATCATGAACGGCGTCTCGGGCCGCATGGGATACCGCCAGCACCTCGTGCGCTCGATCCTCGCGATCCGCGAGCAGGGCGGCATCGAGCTTCCCGACGGCTCGAAGATCACGGTGAAGCCGCTGCTGGTCGGACGCAGCGAGGCCAAGCTCGCCGAACTCGCCGCCCGCCATGGCATCGAGGACTACACGACCGACCTGGATGCCGCGCTGGCCGATTCCCGCTGGGAGATCTACGCCGACTTCCTCGTCACCAAGGCGCGCGCGTCGGCCCTGCGCAAAGCCATCGCCGCCGGCAAGACGATCTACACCGAGAAGCCCACCGCCGAGTCGGTGGAGGAGGCCCTGGAGCTGGCGAAGCTCGCCGCCGAGGCCGGCGTCAAGACCGGCGTGGTGCACGACAAGCTCTACCTGCCCGGCCTGCAGAAGCTCAAGCGCCTCATCGACTCCGGGTTCTTCGGCCGCATCCTCTCGGTGCGGGGCGAGTTCGGCTACTGGGTGTTCGAGGGCGACTGGCAGCCCGCGCAGCGCCCCAGCTGGAACTACCGCGCCGAGGACGGCGGCGGCATCATCGTCGACATGTTCCCGCACTGGAACTACGTGCTGGAGAACCTCTTCGGCGAGATCAAGAGCGTCTACGCCCAGGCGGCCGTGCACATCGCCGACCGCTGGGACGAGAACGGCGAGCACTACACCGCCACGGCGGAGGATGCCGCGTACGGCGTCTTCGAGCTCGAGGGCGGCGTCGTCGCCCAGATCAACTCCAGCTGGACCACCCGCGTCAACCGCGACGAGCTGGTGCAGTTCCACGTCGACGGCACGCACGGCTCGGCCGTGGTCGGTCTCTTCGGTGCGAAGATCCAGCACCGCAACGCCACGCCCAAGCCGGTGTGGAACCCCGACCTCGCCGACGATCACGACTACGACGCCGACTGGGCGGATGTTCCGACCAACGACGTCTTCCAGAACGGGTTCAGGCAGCAGTGGGAGGAGTTCCTCGTCTCCTACGCGACCGGCACCGACTACGCCTTCGACCTGCTCGCGGGCGCCCGCGGCGTGCAGCTGGCCGAGGCGGGACTGCGTTCCAGCAGCGAAGGCCGCAAGGTCGAGCTGCCCTCCCTCACCCTGGAGTGACGATGAACCTCACCCTCCTCGGCGCCGACGGCGCCGTGCACTCGGCGGACCTGCTCTCGGCCCCCGGCTACGCCAAGCCCACCGGCCCGCTGCAGAGCCGGGTCGCGTACGCCGCCGCGCACGTGATCCCGGTGGCCTGGGGGGACAACACCCCGGGGCATCCTGCCGAGATCGATTGGGATGCCACCCTCGACTTCCGCCGCAGCGTGTACTCGTGGGGGCTGGGCGTCGCCGACGCCATGGATACCGCGCAGCGCAACATGGGGCTGGATGCCGCAGCCACCCGTGAGCTCATCGCCCGCTCTGCCGAGGTCGCCCGCGAAGAGGGCGGGTCGGTCGTCGTCGGCGTCAACACCGACCACATCGACGCGGAGTCCTTGTCGATCGACGAGATCATCGCGGCCTACCTCGAGCAGCTGCACTTCACCGAGGAGCAGGGCGCCGGCCCCGTACTCATGGCCAGCCGTCACCTCGCGCGTGCGGCCGAGTCCGCCGACGACTACCGCCGGGTGTACGGCGCGGTGCTGCGGGCGGCGTCGGCTCCGGTCGTGCTGCACTGGCTGGGGACGGCGTTCGACCCGCAGCTGGCCGGCTACTTCGGGTCGACCGACTGGCGCGCGGCATCCGATGTGCTGCTGCAGATCATCGGCGAGAACGTCGACAAGGTCGCGGGCGTCAAGATGAGCCTGCTGGATGCCGCGTCCGAGGTGTCGGTGCGCGAGCGCCTTCCAGAGGGCGTGCGCATGTTCACCGGTGACGACTTCAACTACGTCGGCCTCATCGGCGGGGCCGACGTGCCCGAGGCCCCCCAGCCGCAGCGCGACCCGGCGAGCCCGCGGCGGCACTCCGACGCCCTGCTCGGCGCCTTCGCCGCGCTCACCCCCGTGGCATCCGCCGCCATCCAGGCGCTCGACGCCGGGGACCCGGCGCGCTACCTCGAGATCCTGGCGCCCACCGAGGAGCTCAGCCGGCAGGTGTTCGCCGCGCCGACCTTCTATTACAAGACCGGCGTCGCCTTCCTGTCGTGGCTCAACGGCCACCAGAGCGCGTTCCAGATGGTCGGCGGGCTTCACTCCGCCCGCAGTCTGCCGCACCTGTCGCGCATCGTCGAGCTCGCCAACGCCGCGCACGCGCTCGAGCAGCCGGAGCTGGCCCAGGAGCGCTGGCACGGCATGCTGCGTATGAACGGGGTGTCGGCATGACCGCGCCCGACCCCCGCCTGTCGATCAACCAGGCGACGATCAAGCACGCCGATCTCGCGACCGCCCTGCGGGTCACGGCCGAAGCCGGGGTGCAGGCCATCGGGCTGTGGCGGGAGCCGGTGAACGAGGTGGGTCTCGCGACCGCCGCGCAGATGCTCGCCGATTCGGGGCTGCGCTTCACCACGCACTGCCGCGGCGGCTTCTTCACCATGCCCGAGGGCCCCGCGCGCCGAGCGTCGATCGATGACAACCGGGTCGCGATCGACGAGACCGCCGCCCTCGCCGCCGCCGGCGCCGAGGGCTCCACCGCGGTCCTCGTGCTCGTGGCCGGGGGCCTGCCGGACGGCTCGCGCGACATCGCCGGTGCGCGGGAGCGCGTGCGGGACGCGATAGGGGAGCTGGTGCCGCACGCGGCCGCCGCAGGGGTCACCCTCGCGATCGAGCCCCTGCACCCGATGTTCGCCAGCGACCGGTGCGTCGTGTCCACGCTCGGGCAGGCGCTCGACATCGCGCGGGACTTCGACCCCGCCGTCGTCGGGGCGACCGTCGACACGTTCCACATCTTCTGGGACCCCGACGTCGAGGCATCCATCGCCCGTGCCGGGGCCGAGGGACGCATCGCGACCTACCAGGTGTGCGACTGGAAGACGCCGCTGCCGGCGGACGTGCTGCTCGGCCGCCACTATCCCGGCGACGGGGTGATCGACTTCGCCGCGCTCACGCGCGCGGTGCTCGAGACCGGGTACGACCGGGACATCGAGGTGGAGATCTTCAACGCCGACGTCTGGGCGACCGATCCGCTCGTCGCGGTGCAGCGCACCGCTGCCGCATTCGGCGACGTGGTCTCGCCGCATCTGCGCGCCGCCATAGAATCTCGATCGTGACCGAAGCCACCGAACGTCTGCGGTCCGGCTCCGCCACGCTCCACGACGTGGCGCGTGAGGCGGGTGTGTCGCTGGCGACGGCGTCCCGCGTGCTCAACGGCTCCACCCGCAAGGTGGCCGACGCTTATCGCACGCGCGTGGAGGCGGCAGCGGAGCGGCTCGGATACAGCGCGAACCTGTCGGCGCAGGCGACGGCGCGGGGCACCTCGGCGATCATCGCCCTGCTCGTCGCCGACATCGCCGACCCCTACTTCGGCGAGATCGCCTCGGGGGTCGCGCAGGGCGCCGACGAGGCGGGGCTGGTCGTGACGGTCGCCATCACCGAGCGCGACGCCGAGCGGGAGGTGCGTCTCGTGCGGACCCTGCGCGGTCAGCGCCCGCGCGGGCTGATCCTCGCCGCCTCTCGCACCTCGCCCGATATCGCGCCGGAGCTGCTCGCGGAACTCGACCACGTGGTGGCCGCGGGTGGCCGCGTCGTCTCTCTCGGAGCGGGCACCGACACCGTGCGTGCGGTCATGATCGACAACCGCGAAGGCGCCCGCGCGCTCGGTGCGGCGCTGGCCGAGCGAGGCTACCGCAGCGCCGTTGCGCTGGCCGCGGCGGAAGGCGTGCTCACCAGCGACAGCCGTGTCGCCGGTTTCAGCGAAGGCTTCACGGCGGCCGGCGGCCACACGCCCCGCGTGTACCGGGGCGCCTTCAGCAGGGCATCCGGAGCCGACCTCATGGCCCAGGTGCTCGCCGACGGCGTGGAACCGGGGACCGTCGTCTTCGGCGTCAGCGACGTCGTCGCCATCGGTGCGATGTCGGCGGTGCGCGAAGCGGGCCGCGAGCCGGGCGCCGACATCGCGTTCGCCGGCTTCGACGACATCCCCACCGCCCGCGACGTGACACCGGCCCTGTCGACCGTCGCGGTGCCGCTGGTCGAGGTCGGGCTCGAGACCTTCCGCGCCGCAACCGATCCCGATTGGATGCCCCAGCCGCTCCGCCTCGAGGTGAAGCTGCGCGACAGCACGCCACCGCGCCCATGACCGTCGTCGTCGCGATCGACAGCTTCAAGGGCTCGATCGCCGCCGCGGCCGCTGCCCGGGCCGTCGCCGACGGCTGGCTCGACATCCGCTCCGAGGCCGCGGTGCTGCGCCCCATGGCCGACGGCGGGGAGGGCACGCTCGACGCCTTCGCCGCCGCCGTGACCGGAGCGGAGAGGATGCCGGTGCGAGTGACCGGGCCCGACGGCGCCGTGGTCGACGCGTCGTGGCTGTTGCTGCCGCCCACCCCCGACGCCCCCGCGGGGACCGGGGTGGTCGAGCTGGCATCCACCTCGGGGATCGAGCTGCTCGGCGACCGCCGCCTGCCGTGGGATGCCGACACCACCGGCTTCGGCCAGGCCATCGCTGCGGCGCTCGATCACGGCGTCTCGCGGCTCGTGCTGGGCATCGGATCCAGCGCTTCCACCGACGGTGGGGTCGGGATGCTGCGGGCGCTCGGGGCGCAGTTCACCGACGCCGCCGGGCTGCCGATCGCGCCGGGAGCGCGGGGGCTCTCCGAGGTCGCGGCTGTCGACCTCTCCGAGCTGCGCCCACCGCCGCCGGCAGGTGCCCTCGTGCTGACCGACGTCACGAATCCGCTCCTGGGACCCGCCGGGGCGGCCGCCGTCTTCGGGCCGCAGAAGGGGCTGGATGCCGCCGGCGTCGCGACCGCCGACGCCGGGCTCGCGCGCCTCGCCGTGCTGGTCGGTGCCGGTGGCGGTTCCGATGGTGGTGCCGATGGTGGTGCCGATGCTGCTGCCGATCCCGCCGCGCCCGGCACCGGCGCTGCGGGCGGAACCGGGTTCGGTCTCGTCGTCTGGGGCGCCCGGCTCGTGCCGGGGGCGCCCGAGGTGGCGGAGCTGATCGGCCTGCGCGAAGCGGTCGCTTCCGCCGACCTCGTCGTCACGGGGGAGGGGGCGTTCGACGGGCAGTCCGCGGCCGGCAAGGTGCCCACGTTCGTCGCGGCCCTCGCCGCCGAGGCGGGCGTGCCGGTGGCGCTGGTCGCGGGCCGCATCGCCGCCGATGCCGACACGAGCGCGTACGCGGCATCCGTGTCGCTGACCGCCCTCGCCGGGAGCCCCGAGGCCTCGCTCGCCGAGCCCGCCCGTTGGCTGCGCGCCGCCGGCGCCGCGCTGGCCCGGCGCGCCTGACCGTCGCCGGCCCGCCTCACGGTTCAGGCGCGGCCGGCGCTCACATCCAGCGGCGGGACTTGAAGACGAGGTACAGCGCCACCGAGGTCGCCACCATCGCGAGGAGCGCCAGCGGGTATCCCCACGGCGAATCCAGCTCGGGCATGTGTGTGAAGTTCATGCCGTAGATGGTTCCCACGAGCGTCGGACCGAAGAGGATCGCCGCCCATCCGGAGATCTTCTTGACCTGCTCGCTCTGCTCGAGCGCGGTGTCGGTCTGGCGGTGGGTGACGAGCGTGGCGTTGACCGTGAGCGCGTTCTCGAGGATGGCGCGCAGTGACGCCACCCGCTCGGTGACGCGGATGACGTGGTCCTGAACGTTGCGCAGCTCGCGCTGCAGCTCGATGTCGACACGGTACTTCTCGGC
>NZ_JANJFJ010000100.1:0-13806 GCF_024626565.1 Microbacterium sp. zg.Y909 | reverse complement strand
GGGTGCTGCACGACGACCTGATCGACGTGCTGGCGACCACCACGCACCCGGTGCAGCCGTACCACCCCTGGCATCGTCCCATCACGTCCCCCGCAGTGTGGACGCGCCTGTGGGGCAAGGGACGTATCTTCGTGGCCACCCCCGGGCACAGCCTGGACGTGCTGCAGGACGACAACGTCCGCACCATCATCGAGAGGGGCATGCTGTGGGCCAGCCGCACGGTATAGGGATAATCGGCCTGGGAGTCATCTCCCGGCAGTACCTCGAGACGCTTGCCGGGCTTGAGAGCGTCCGCATCGTGGCAACGGCGGACCTGGACCAGGGCCGTGCCGCAGCGGTGGCCGCCGAGATCCCCGGATGCCGCGCGCTCACCGTCGATGAACTTCTCGCCGACCCGGCCGTCGACACCGTCATCAACCTCACGATCCCCGCCGCCCACGCGGAGATCGCGCTCGCCGCGCTCGCCCACGGCAAGGACGTCTACGGCGAGAAGCCGCTCGCGGCGACTCTCACCCAGGCCAAGGCGATGATGGATGCCGCCGGCGACCACTGGGTCGGCGGTGCCCCCGACACCGTGCTCGGCACCGGCATCCAGACGGCCCGCGCCGCCGTCGAGGCCGGCGACATCGGCCGCCCCGTCTCGGCGGTGGCGACCTGGGTCTCGGGCGGCCACGAGTCGTGGCATCCGCACCCCGACTTCTACTACCGCGACGGCGGGGGACCGCTGTTCGATATGGGGCCGTACTACCTCACGTCGCTCGTTCACCTGCTGGGCCCGGTGGTGCGGGTCAGCGGCGCATCGTCGCGCACCCGCGACACGCGACGGATCGGCTCCGGCCCCCGCACGGGCGAGATCATCCCCGTCGAGATCGACACCCACGTCACCGGTGTGCTCGAGCACTCCAGCGGCGCGCTGTCGACGGTGACCTTCAGCTTCGACGCCGTGGGAACGACGGCGGCGCCGATCGAGGTGCACGGCGAGGAGGGGTCGCTGAGCGTCCCCGACCCGAACACCTTCGCCGGCGAGGTGCGCCTGCGTCGCCGCGGCGAGTCGGAATGGACCACGCTGCCCGATGCCGGTGGCTACGTCGGGGCCGGCCGCGGCATCGGCGTCATCGATCAGGTGCGCGACGGCGAGGGGCGTGCGAGCGGTGAACTGGCCCTTCACGTGCTCGAGATCATGACCGCGCTCACCGACTCCGCCCACACCGGCCAGCACGTGACGCTGAGCACGACGGCGCGGCTGCCGTCCGTCGTGCCGCTCACCCCGCAGGAGGAATGGCGCCGCTGACCCGCGGCGGGTGCCGCCCCGCGCGGTGAGCGCTGCTCCGGTGTCGCGAATGGTCGGTGCCGCGCCCGGGCATTGTGCGGAAGTGACACCGGAGCGGCTCAGGCGTCGGTCGGCGGGCGCGGGCGCTGCTCAAGTGTCGCGAATCGCGGGTGCCGCCCCGGGGGATGGTGTGGAAGCGACACCGGAGTGGCTCGTCGGGTGATGTGCGGCGGTCAGGTGCTGACGTGCTGGAACGGTGGTTCGCCGCCCCGGAGATCTTCACCCGACTCCCGGATGGCGTGCCGCATGGCTCGCTCCGCGGCGGCGGGGTCGCCGGCGATGACTGCCTCGAGCACGGCGCGATGGTCGGGGACAGGGTCGAGCCAGGTGCCCGAAGGATGGTGCTGGATGCGGTTGCGCGCGTCCAGCGCGTGGATCACCACGACGTCAAACCGCATCATCAGCTCGTTGTGGGTCGCCTTCAGCAAGCTCAAGTGGAACGACTTATCGGCCGCATCGAGGAGCCCGACGTCGGAGCCCGCCCGCTCGAACTGAGCGAAAGCCGCCTCGAGCGCTGCGATGTCCTCGAGGTCGCGATGGGCTGCCGCCAGACGCGCTGACGTCGGCTCGATCATCTCGCGCAACTCGGAGAGCTCGGACAGTAGGCGGTCGTCGTCGCGACGCACCTCGCGACGCCACATGATGACGTCGCTGTCGAGGAGCTTCCATGCGCTTCGCTCTCGCACTGTCGTGCCGCGCCGGGGTCGGGATTCGACCATGCCCTTCTCCCGGATCACGCGGAGGGCCTCCCGCATGGCCGTCTGGCTCGCCCCGAACTGCGGCGCGAGCGCCTCCACCTCCACCCGGGTTCCGGGCGGCCAGTCCCCGCGCACGATGCGCAGCCCCAGCTGTTCTACGAGGGCATTGTGCAGGTCGGCCATCCTGGAACTTTATCCTTCGCAGCCATCCACACCAATATTGCGTATATGCCCAATGTTAGTAATAATACGTGGAACCGAGGCGCCGCTGATTCGCCTCAGATCGATCGTTTACGAAGGAGTAAGCCGATGCACGCAACCCCTCGCCCTCGCCGCGCCCTCTTCCTGGCGGGTGCAGCCACCACCGCGCTCATCCTGACCGGGTGCTCCGGCGGGGCGGAGGAAGCGGAAGGCCCCGTCACCCTCACCTTCGCCGCCTCCACGTTCGGCGATCCCGGGCTGGGGCCTCGTCTTCAGGCGTTCGTCGATGAATTCAATGCGAGCCAGGATGGCGTCATCATCGAGCCGGCATCCGTGCCCTTCCCCACTTTCGGCCAGACCGTCCTCACCCAGATGGGAGGCGGCGAGGGCCCCGATCTGGTGCGCTTCGACATGCCGGAGTTCTCCACCGCTGCGGCCGCGGGCCTTCTCGAGCCGCTGGACGACGTCATCGACGCCGCGGAGCTCGGTCTGCAGCCCGGCCCGGATGAGTACCTCTTCGTCGACGACGCCCGCTACGGCGTGATTCACGACACCTCGAACTACGTGATGTTCTACAACGCGGACCTCGTCCCCGAGCCGCCGACGACGTTCGACGAGTTCCTGGCGACGGCGCAGGCGACCACCCAGGGCGACGTGTACGGTCTCGCTTTCCGCCAGACCCAGGCGGAGGAGAACGGCGTGTGGCAGGACATCTTCAACTACGTCTACGGTTTCGGCGGTCAGTGGTCGGACGGTGAGAACCTCACGCTCGATGACCCGAAGAACGTCGAAGGTCTCGAGGCCTTCCAGACCATGTACGACGCCGATGTCATCCCCAAGGGCGCGGATGCGGCTACGTTCCGCCGCATGTTCGCCCAGAACCTCGTGGGCATGGAGCTGAACAACGGCGGCTACGTTGTCGCCACCAAGGGTACGAATCCGGACCTGAACTTCAGTGTCGCTCCCATCCCGTTCCCGGTGCGCGCGCAGGGTGCGATCATGGCTCCCATCGTCGTAAACGCGAACAGCGAGTACAAGGAAGCCGCGTACACCTACATCGAGTGGATGCTGCAGCCCGAGCAGCAGCAGAAGCTACAGGAAGCCCTCGGCGCGGCGAGCATGGCCACCCCCACCGAGCGCAGCGCGGAATCGCTCGAGGAAATGCCGTTCCTGACCGTTTTCGACGAGCTGACGAACACCAGCGCTCCCCAGATCGTGGTCGGGTTCGGCCCGCAGACCCCGGAGATCCGCAGCATCGTCGTGCGCGAGGTCATCGCGGCCCTTCAGGGTCAGCAGACCATGCAGGAGGCCATGGAGCGGGCGCAGGCCGAGGCTGAGGGGATCGTCGGGGCGCCGTGACCGTCGCCGCCACGCGGCGGGGCAGGAGACGCAGTCCGCTGGGCAGTAAGTGGACTCCCTACTTGTTCCTCGCCCCTGCCGCGCTCTACATCATCGTCTTCCAGGTGATCCCGCTGCTCCAGGAGATCTATCTGAGCTTCACCCGGACGACCCTGCTGAACCCCACGCGCAGCGAATGGGTGGGGCTGGCGAACTATGCTCATGTCTTTTCGAGCGCATCGTTCCGCCAGACGCTTCTGACCACGGGTGTCTACGTGGTCGCCTGCGTCGTCGGCGCCGTCGGGGTAGGTCTGCTCGTCGCGCTGCTGCTCAACGGCAAGTTCCCCGGTCGCGGGGTCGCGCGTGCTCTGATCACCGTCCCATGGGCGGCGCCCGGCATCGCCACCGCGTTGATCGCGGTGTGGATGCTGAACCCGCAGTACGGCATCGTCACCCGCATCCTGAGGGCGCTCGGGGTGCCGGTCGGCGCCGGTGGGGTGCTCGATGATCCCGCATGGGCGCTGCCGGCGATCCTGGCCACCACCGTGTGGCAGCTCTTCCCCTTCGTGTGTGTGGTGATCCTCTCCGCGCTGCAATCGGTGCCCGCCGAACTGATCGAGGCCGCGGAGATGGACGGCGCGGGCCGGCTGTGGACATTCCGCGTCGTCACCTGGCAGGTCATCAAGCCGACTGTCGGACTGCTGGCTCTGCTCATGACGATCTGGTCGCTGCGGCGGTTCGAGCTGATCTGGCTGATGACACGAGGAGGACCGCTGGGCTCGACCCGCACCCTCGTGATCGATCTGTACGCAGAGGCGTTCGACGCCCAGCGCCTCGGCACGGCCGCAGCGATCGGGATGGTGGGCGTGCTCATCTCACTGATCGTCATCGCCGGAAGCCGTTTCGTCGGCCGTGCCGCTGAGAGGACCCCGCGATGATCCGACGATTCCGTCTCGGCGTGACCGCGCGCATGCTCATCGTGCTCGTGGCGCTCGGCCTGGCAGTCTTTCCGATCTACTGGATGTTCACGACCGCGCTCACCAGTGACGCCGACCTGTTCGGCAGCCAGCCCCGCCTCGTCCCGGACTTCTCCCAGTTCGGCGTCTTCATCGAAGCGGTGACCGAGGGGCGAACGTTGCGATGGCTTCTCAACAGCACGGTGGTGGCCACGGGCACGACGCTGCTCGCGCTTCTGCTCGGCATCCCGTTGGGATATGCGCTGTCGCGCTTCTCCTTCTGGGGGAAGGCCGGTCTGGCGCTCCTGCTGCTCTTCACGCAGATGCTTCCGGAGGCGCTGCTCGTCGTTCCGCTGTTCTCGCTGTTCCGCCGCTTCGATCTGCTTGATTCGCTGCCCGGGCTGGTGTTGGCGAACACCGCGTTCGTCCTGCCCATCGTCGCGCTCATCCTCAAGGGCGCGATCGACGGCGTGCCGCGGGAATTGGAGGAAGCAGGGAGGGTCGACGGCGCGCGCCCGCTGGGCGTTCTGCTGCGCATCAACCTCCCGCTGATCGCTCCCACGATCGCCGCCGCGGCGGTCATCGCCTTCTTCCACGCGTGGAACGAGTACGTGTTCGCGGTGACGTTCATCTTCAGCCGCGAAATCCAACCCGCCTCGGTGGGGCTGGCAGGGTTCGTCGGCGAGCAGGGCACCGCCCTGCAGACCATCATGGCCGTCGCCTTCCTCTTCACCCTTCCGGCCGTGGTCTTCTACCTGTTCGCACAGAAATACGTCGTCGGTGGCATGACCGCCGGGGCGGTGAAGGGATGATGTTGAGAATCACCGACCTCGAAACCGTTGTGGTGGACTTCTACCGCACGAACTTGGTTTTCGTGCGACTGCACACAGATGAGGGCCTCGTCGGGGTCGCGGAGGCGACCCTGGAAGGGCAGGAGCACGCCATCCGCGGCGCGGTGAAGATCCTCGCGGAAGCTGTGCGAGGCAAGGACCCGTCACGCATCTCGCACCTGATCTACGAGCTGCACCGCGACGGTTACTGGCGTGGCGGACCGGTCACGATGACGGCGCTGAGTGCGCTGGAGACGGCGCTGTGGGATGTGAAGGCCCGCGCGCTCGGCGTTCCGGTATACGAACTGCTCGGCGGCAGGTACCGCGACCGTGTGCGCGCCTATGCCAACGGGTGGTTCTCGGGGGCGGTGACGCCGGCCGACTTCGCCGAAGCCGCCGTCGCCACGGTGGAGCAGGGTTTCCGCGGCCTGAAGTGGGACCCGTTCGAAGCAGCGGACCTCACCGTCAGCGCCCGCGACCTGAGCCGCATGCTCGAGCCGGTCGCCGCCGTTCGCGAGGCCGTCGGCGATGGCGTGGAACTCTTCATCGAGGGTCACGGTCGCTTCGACGTGCCCACTGCCATCCGTGTATCCCGTGCGCTCGAACCCTTCCAGCCAGTGTTCTTCGAGGAGCCGAGCCCTCCGGACGGCATCGACGCGCTGGTGGAGATCCGTACGAAGTCACCGGTTCCCATCGCCGCAGGTGAACGCTGGTTCGGTCGGCATGCCTTCGCGCCCGTCCTGGCGCGCGGAGCGGTCGACTACATCCAGCCCGACGTCACCCATGCGGGAGGGCTCTCGGAGCTGAGCTTCCTCTCTACGCTCGCCTCGGTGCACTACGTGCCCTTCGCGCCTCACAATCCGAGCGGGCCGCTGAGTACCGCTGCAACGCTGCAGCTGGCGGCTGCGCTGCCGAACTTCCGCTACCTCGAGATCATGGCTGTCGACGTCCCGTGGCGAACCGAGATCTCCGATGAACAGCTCGTGCTGACGCCGGAGGGTGACGTGATGATCCCCGACCGGGTCGGACTGGGCATCACCCTCGATCTTGATGCGATCGCCGAGCACCCGTACTCGCCGCACCCGATGCGGTTGTTCAACGACGCGGTGGCGGATATACGACCGGACGACGCCCGGTCGTACTTCCATCGTGCTGAGGTCACCGGCCCGGGGGCGGTCCTCGCCCACGAAAGGAGCGCGTGATGCGACTGTGCCGACGCGATGACGGAGCCGTCCTGAGGGAAACGGGAGGGCTCTGGTCCCGCCTCCCGGCGGACTCCATGGCCGAGCTTCTCAGACTGACGCGCGCAGAACTGCAGGAGCTGCTCAGCTCAGACCTTCCGCCCACGGAGCCGGGTCGCTTGATCGCGCCCGTGGACGGGCGGACGGAGATCTGGGCGAGCGGGGTCACCTACCTGCGTTCACGCGCCGCCCGCATGGCGGAGGCGGCGGTGCCCGACGTCTACGACCGCGTATACGAGGCCGACCGCCCCGAGCTCTTCTTCAAGAGCGTCGCCTGGCGGGTGGGTACCGACGGCGATCCGGTCGGCATCCGTGACGACTCGGCCTGGGACGTCCCCGAGCCGGAGCTGGCCGCCGTCGTCAACGCTTACGGAGAGATCGTCGCCTACTCGATCTGCAACGACATGTCCTCTCGGTCGATCGAGGGTGAGAACCCGCTCTACCTGCCACAAGCCAAGGTCTATGCCGGCGCGTGCGCTGTGGGCCTGTTTCTGCGACCGGCGTGGGAGGTGGACCACGGCGACCTGACTATCCAGGTGAGCATCGAACGTGACGGACGGGTGGTGTTCGCCGACCAGACGTCGACCGACCAGCTCGCGCGCCCAGTGGACACGCTGGTGTCCTACCTCTTCCGGGGCGACGTCTTCCCAGACGGTGCGTGGCTCTCGACGGGGACGGGCATCGTCCCGCCGGAAGAGTTCTCGCTGCAGAGCGGGGATGTTGTCGACATCGAGATCAGCGGGCTGGGACGCCTGCGTAATCCGGTGGTGCGTGGTCTCGCCCACTGGGGGGAGGGACGGAGTCTATGAGCGCGGAGACCACTGTCGAACAGGTCGGCGCGCACGCCGCTGCTGCGCACGACGTGTTCCCGGCTTACGCCGCTGCGCCTGCAGCGGCACGTGCGGGATTGCTGGAATCGATCGCCGCCGGCATGGAGAGCCGCAGCGAGGCGTTGGTGGAGATCGCTGCCGCAGAGACCCACATGCCTCCACAGCGGTTGGCGGGCGAAGTCGTCCGGACGGCGTATCAGCTGCGCGCATTCGCCCATCTGGTCCGCTCCGGGCGCCATCTCCACGCCGTCGTCGAGCACACCGATCCTGATTACCCCGTCGGCGGTCCGGCTCCCGACCTGCGCTCGATCAACCGTCCCGTCGGCCCGGTCGCCGTGTTCGCCGCAAGCAATTTCCCCTTCGCATTCAGCGTGGCGGGCGGCGACACCGCCTCCGCCTTGGCCGTCGGGTGCCCGACCATCGTCAAGGCGCATCCGGGCCACCTGCGCCTGTCCGAGGCGACGGCCGAGATCGTGCACGAGGCGGTCCGATCGGACGGCTTCGCCCCCGCTGTCTTCAGCATGGTGCACGGAGAACAGGCGGGGATCCGGCTGCTTCAGCATCCGGCGATCCGCGCAGCGGCGTTCACCGGTTCGACCGTCGGGGGGAGGGCACTGTTCGACGTGGCCGCGCGGCGGCCGGATCCCATCCCCTTCTTCGGAGAGCAGGGGAGCCTGAACCCGGTGTTCGTGACGGTCGAGGCTGCACGCGCGCACGTCGAAGATCTCGCCACCGCCTTCGTGGCCTCGTACACGCTGGGCAACGGCCAGCTCTGCACGAAACCGGGTCTGGTGTTCGTGCCGCAAGGGTCCGGTTTCGCGGAGCGCGCGGCCGCTGCTGTCGACGGGGTGGGGCCTGCCCGCCTGCTCAATGAGCGCATCCGCTCCGGCTACGAGGCGGTCGGTGAGACGTTCACCGAAGTTGCCGGAATCGACGTCCTCCGCACCGGCAGCGCCGATCTCGACGAGGTTCGCCCGGCCCTGTTCCGCGCGTCGATGCAGACATTCCTCGCGCACAGCGAGGCATTGGCCGAGGAACGATTCGGCCCCAGTGCGCTCGTGGTCGAGTACGACGATCCGTCGGATCTCCTCCGTGCAGCACGTGCCGTGGGCGGCACGCTGACGGCCACCGTGCAGGCGTCGTCGTCGATGGACGGGGGAATCCGCGAGCTTGTGGACGAGCTGGCCCTGCACGCCGGGCGCCTGGTCTACGACGGCTGGCCCACCGGGGTGATCGTGTCTCCCGCGATGGTGCACGGCGGCCCTTACCCCGCGACGACCTCACCCGGTTTCACCTCGGTGGGTGCTCGCGCCGTCGAACGGTTCTTGCGCCCCATCGCCTACCAGGGGTTCCCCGACGACATGTTGCCGGACGCCCTCTCCGAACACCGGGCGGGTGACGTCCCGAGAGAAGTCGACCTGGGTCGGCTCCTGCGCTGACCGGAGCAGCTCCGCGCTGGTAGCAAGCGGACCCGCGCGGGTGCGAGCGCTCCTCGAGTGTCGCGAATGGCGGGTGATGTGCGCGGGGACAGTACGGAAGTGACACCGGAGCGGCTCCCCGGGGGTGGCTCCGCGGGGGCGGCTCCCCGGGGCGACTCCGTGGAGCGGTTCGCCGGAGCGGCTCCGTGGGTGACACGTGGCGGGCGCACGGGCCGAGCGCGTCTCACCCCGGCGGCGCAGTGGCGCCGCTGACGGGAGCGGGGTGGCCCGGCGGGCCCACCGAACCTCTGATGCGCGCCGGCATGCGCAGCCGCTCGACCGGATTCTCTTCGGGGAGGGCCTCATCCAGCAGCAGCTCGATGGCGCGCTGGCCGAGTTCATGATGGGGGATGGCGAAGGTGGTCAGCCCCGGGTGCAGCCAGCCGGCGAGCTGGTGATCGTCGAACGACACGATCGACATGTCCGACGGCACGGTCATGTCTGCCTCCTGCAACGCCTGGTAGGCACCGAAGGCGAGCCGGTCGTTGAAGGTGATGAGCGCCTCGTGCCGCACGCCCGTCGCCAGCAGCCGGGCGGTCGCCTTCCAGCCGTCCTGTGGCAGCCACACCTGGCACAGGTGCCCGCTGGCCGGCGCCAGTCCGGCATCCGCCAGGGCATCGAGGATGCCGGCGAGACGCTCGCGCCCGGCGACGGTCTGCGCAGGAACGTCGGCCTGCTCCGGCCCGGCGCCGATCAGGTGCACGCGCTCGTGGCCGGCGCGCAGCAGCAGCTCCACTGCGTCGCGTCCCGCCGTGTACTCGTCGGGGATCACCGCGCGCACCGTTCGTGCGCGTTCGGGCAGCGCGTTGAGCAGCACCGCTGACTGACCCTTCAGATTCGACGGCAGCGGCCGCTCCCTCGTGAACATCGACGCGATCACGAAGCCGTCGACCTGCCGGTCGAGCATGGCTTCGATGATGCGCTCCTCTTCATCGAGGTCGCCTTCGGATTCCCCGATGAAGAGCATGTACCCGTTGCGGTGCGCATGGCCGAGGGCGCCCTTGATCATGTCGCCGGCGAGCTGCGAGGTGGCGATGGTGTCGGAGATGAAACCGATCGTGCGGCTGGAGCCGCGTCGCAACTCCGACGAGACGACGTTGGGGCGGTAGCCGAGTTCGGATGCCACCAGGCGCACCCGCTCCTGCGACGCCGCGGAGATGCGCAGCTCGTCGCCGCGATCTGACAGGACGAGGGATGCCGTGGTGCGCGAGACTCCGGCTGCGCGGGCCACGTCGGCCAGCCTGACTCTTCCTCGACCCACAGCCTCTCCGTTCCGCGACGATCCTATCCGCGCACCCGCCCGCCCCCCGGCCGCTCGGGCCGTTGACAAAGGTCGGGCACGCAGAGCATCATGACATTGCTAACGCGATTTAGCACGTTTTCCCGACGTTTCGCGCCCTGACTGCACCATCCACGATGAAGGGAGACACCGGTGTCTCGATCACAGGATCTTCGAATGCGTCCCCTGGCAGTGGCGGGGGTTCTGCTCGCCTCGGCTTTCGCCGTCACGGCGTGTGCGCCGCCCGGGGGGACCGCGGCCCCCGAGCAGTCCGAGAGGCCCGACTTCGCCGACGGGGCGCCCACCTGCGGCGACGAGGACGTCGAGCTCAGCATGTACGCCGAGACGGGCTTCCCCTTGCCGAGCGTGCTCGCGGAGGAGTTCACCGAGCAGTACCCCAACGTGACCTTCGACATCCGCGAAGACCAGTTCGCCGTCCTCACCCAGAACGCGCCCCGCGTGCTGCAGGACTCGCCGCCGGACCTCATGCGCCTGCCGCAGATGTCGGAGCTCGCGTCGGGCGGCCTGCTGATGGACCTGGACCCCTACGCCGAGGCGTTCGGCTGGACCGACTGGCCCGAGTCGCAGCTCGAGCAGCTGCGGGTGGACGACGAGGGGCGCCGCGGCGACGGTCCGCTCTACGGCATGGGGTTGAACTTCTCGATGACGGGGGTGTTCTACAACACCGCGCTCGCCGAGCAGATCGGCATGACCCAGGCTCCGCGCACCCTCGAGGAGTTCGACGGCTACCTGCAGGCAGCCAAGGATGCCGGCATCACCCCCATCGCCCAGTTCAACGGGGGTGCCACGGGCGGACTGCTCTTCCCGCTGCAGGGGTTGATGGCGTCGTACGGTGAGACCGCGCCGATCAACGACTGGATCTATCAGAAGGCGGACGCGACGATCGACACCGACGCGAACCTCGCCGCCGCAGAGCATCTGCAGCGCTGGGTGGAAGCGGGTTACTTCGCCCCCGACGTCAACTCGATGGACTACTCGCAGATGATGAGCCGCTTCATCGGCGGCGAGAGCCTGTTCATCTTCAGCGGCGACTGGGAATCGGGCAACCTCGACACTCAGATGCCCGGGGGAGCGGGGTTCTTCCTGATGCCACCGCTCGAAGAGGGCGGCGCGCAGGGGGCGATGTCGGCGCCGCTGACATATGGCATCTCGGCGTTCGCCGAGAACCCGGACTGCGCCGCGTTCTTCTTCGACTGGGTCGCGACCGACGAACAGGCACGTACCATCACCGTCGAGGTCGGCGGCTCGCACCCGATGGGACCGGCGAACGCGTTCATGCCCGAGGTGGCCGAGGGCTCCGTCACGGAGGCCACGCTGAAGGCAGGCACCGCGATCAATGAGCAGAACGGCGCGATGGACTTCATCGCCAACGCCACAGGCGGCATCTACGCCCAGAGTTGGACGCCGAACGTCCAGCGGCTTGTCGCCGGTGAAGTGGAGGCCGCCGAGCTGCTGAGCGCCGTACAGGCGGACTACGAGAACGAACTCGCCGACTGACGGATGTCCACCTCTGAGCAGGCTGCAGCGCCGCCGCGCCCCGACGGCGCTGCAGCCGGTCGCGGGCCGTCGGCCGCCCGGCGAAGGACCTTGCGCAGGCGGCGCTGGTCATGGTCGGTTGCCGCCTATGTGCTGGTTCTGCCGGCCGCGGTGTTCTACATCGCCTTCGTGCTGGTTCCGATCGTGCGGTCGGTGCAGTATTCGATGTACCGGTGGGACGGCATAAGGCCGGCGACGTGGGCGGGGTTCGCGAACTACGTCGAGGTGTTCAACAACGCCACCCTGGTCGGGTCGATCCTCAACGCCTTCGAACTGATCCTGTATTTCAGCATCGTGCCGGTGGTCATCGGTCTGTTCGCCGCGAACCTCATCCGTGCCATCGCCACGAGCAGGCTCGCGACCGTCGCGCGCACGGTCCTCTTTCTCCCACAGGTCATCCCCTTGGTGGCGGCGGGCATCATGTGGACCTGGCAGCTGTCCACCGACGGCATGGTCAACCAGCTGATGAAGCTGGTGGGACTGGGCGGGCTCACGCGGGCGTGGCTCGGAGACACCCAGACCGCCTTGCCGGCGGTGGGCGTGATCGGTGCCTGGGTGCAGCTGGGGCTGTGCCTGCTGCTGCTGCTGGCGGGCATGACGAAGATCGACCCGGCCCTGTACGAGGCCGCGCGGATCGATGGGGCGGGGCCGGTGCGGGAGTTCTTCTCCATCACCTTGCCGAGCTTGCGACAGGAGATCGCGGTGGCGCTGACCGTCACGGTGATCTCGGCGCTGGCCAGCTTCGACATCATCTACATCTCGACCCAAGGAGGGCCGGCCAACAGCACGCTCGTGCCCGGCCTGCAGATCTATTACCTGGCGTTCTTCGAGCGTGAGATCGGCACCGCGTCAGCGCTGGCGATCGTGCTGATGGTGCTGGTGCTGCTCGTGGTGCTGCCGATGCAGCGGATCCTGAGAGGACGCGACGGATGATCGTCTCCGCACGCGAGACCTGGCTCGGGCGGGCGCTGCTGATCCTTCTGATGGTCATCACGATCCTCCCGTTCGTGAGCCTGTTCATCACCGCACTGCACGAACCGGGAACGTATCCGGGCGGTCTGGTGTGGCCGGCCCAGCCGCACTGGGACAACTTCGTGCTGGCTTTCCAATCCGCGCGGATGCTGGAGCTGCTGTGGTCCAGCGTTCTCATCGAACTCGGCGTGGTGCCCGTGGCGCTGCTGATCGCGACGCTGGCGGGCTTCGCCCTGGGCCATCTCAAGCCGTTCGCCGGACGGATCGTGTTCATCGCGTTCATCCTGGGTTTGACGCTGCCGTTCGAGGGCATCATCGTGCCGCTGTACTACCAGATGAGGGATCTCGGGCTGCTCAACACCCGATGGGCGATCATCCTCCCGCTGATCGGCTTGTTCATGCCGTTCGCGGTGACCTGGATGCGCGCGCACTTCGTCAACATGCCCGAGGACGTCTCCGAAGCGGCACGCATCGACGGCGCGACGACCTGGCAGCTGTTCTGGCGCATCCATGTGCCGCTGTCCGTCCCCGCGCTCTCTTCGCTCGCGATCCTGCTGTTCCTGTGGACCTGGAACCAGTTCCTGCTCGCCGTCGTGCTCGTGGACGACCCGACCAAGCGCACGATGGCCGGTGCGCTGGGCGCTTTCCAAGGGCAGTGGGGCACCGACGTCCCGCTGCTGTGCGCCGGATCGCTGCTGATCCTCACTCCGACGCTGCTGGTGTTCCTCGTCTTCCAGCGCCAGTTCGTCGCCGCGCTGCTGCAGGGCTCGGTGAAGGGATGAGGGAAGGCCCGGGGGCGCCCCCGGCGTTCGATCCGGACGTGGCGCACGCGCTGCGCACCACCGACGACGTGGTCACCTCGCTGCGCCCCGAGGGCATAGCCGAGCTGCGCGAGCGGGCGGTGCCACCGAGCGAGTACGAGATCACGCTCGGCGGGAGCCTGGCGCTGACCCGCCACCTCGTCCCGGCGGGGGACGCCCCCGGCATCGCGCTCCTGCTCCTGCGTCCTCGCAGGCGCGGCGCGCGCCTGCCGGTGCTCTATCACGTGCACGGCGGCGGGCTCGTGGTCGGCTCCGCGGCCGACGATCTGCCTGCC
>NZ_JANJFJ010000099.1:0-13858 GCF_024626565.1 Microbacterium sp. zg.Y909 | reverse complement strand
TCGAGGCGCCGTACGTCAGCACGACCGCCATCTGCAGCACGGTCTTGATGCGGTTGCGGATCTGCTCGGCGGTGGCGCCGGCGAACGTCTCGGCGCAGTCCCCGCCCTGCAGCAGGAACGCGTTGCCAGAGGCGGCGCGGGCCAGCCGCTCACGCAGGTTGTCGACCTCACCGGCGAACACCAGCGGGGGCAGCGTCGCGATCTCGCTCGAGACGGCGGCCACGGCATCCGGGTCCGTCCAGAGAGGCTGCTGCTTGATCGGCAAGGCGCGCCAGGCGTCGAGGGGGTCGGTCTGCGGGAGCATCAGGCCAGTCTATCGACGCGCCACGGACGCCAGCGCCGTGTGACAGCGCCATGTGACAACGCCGCGAGGCCCCGTCAGCGCGCCGAGCCCGCGCGGCTCTTGACCGTCGACGCGTACACGTCGTCGTAGCGCTGCTCGCCCAGGCGCTGCAGCGCGACCATGATCTCGTCGGTCACCGACCGCAGCACGTAGCGGTCGCTCTCCATCCCCCGGTAGCGCGAGAAGTCCAGCGGCTCCCCGATGACCATCCCGACACGGCCGACGCGCGGGATCGTGCGGCCGATCGGCATGACGGCATCGGTGTCGACCATCACCACGGGGATGACTGGCACACGTGCTTCCAGCGCCATGCGCGCGATGCCGGTACGGCCGCGATACAGCTTGCCATCGGGGCTGCGCGTGCCCTCCGGGTAGATGCCGAGCAGGTCACCGCGGCCGAGCACCTGCAGGCCGGTGTTGAGCGACGCCTCCGAGGCCTTGCCGCCGGTGCGGTCGATGGGGATCTGACCGGTGGCCTTCATGAACATGCGGGTCGCCCACCCTTTGACCCCCTTGCCGGTGAAGTAGTCGCTCTTGGCCAGGAACGACATCGGCCGGTCGATCATGAGAGGGAGGAAGACCGAGTCGCTCACCGACAGGTGATTGCTGGCGAGGATCGCCGCACCCTCACGGGGGATGTTGGCCCGGCCCACGATCCACGGTCGGAAGATCGCTTTGACGACCGGTCCGATCACGATGTACTTCATGAGCCAGTAGAACACCGCTACGCGCTCCTGCCCGCGAGGTCGGCGACCCCGATGAGACCGGCGTCGTTGCCCAGCTGCGCGATGACGAAGTCGGCGACGGGTCGCTCGCCGTAGCCGGGAAGCGATGTCTCGTACGCCAGGCGCACCGGCTCGAGGAGCGTCTCGCCCAGCTGCGCCACTCCCCCGCCGATCACGAAGACCTCGGGGTCGAGCACCGCCTGGATGCCGCCGCAGGCTTCGCCGAGAGCAGTGGCGACTCTGCGCAGCGCCTCGACCGCGCCGGGGTCGTCGGCGAGCACGAGGCGCGAGATGGCGGGACCGGCGAGCGTGCCGTTCTCTTCGCGAATCTGCGCGAGGGCGGCGCCCATGCCGCCGGCGTCGGTGTCGGCGATCTCGTTCGCCTCCCGCTGCAGCGCGCGCCCCGAGGCGTACTGCTCGAGACAGCCGTTCTGGCCGCAGCCGCACAGGCGCCCGTCGCGCATGAACCGCATGTGGCCGAGCTCGCCGCCGATGCCGTGGCCGCCGTAGGCGAGCTCACCGCGCGACACGATGGCGCCGCCCACACCGGTGCCGAGCGTCAGCATGACCATGTCGCCCACGCCCCGGCCTGCGCCGAAGCGGTACTCGCCCCATCCCGCAGCGTTCGCGTCGTTCTCGATCGTGACGGGGCGGCCGATGCGCCGTTCCAGGTCCGCGCGCAGCGGCTCGTTGCGCCACGCGATGTTGGGCGCGTGATAGACGACCGACCGCGTCTTGTCGATGAAGCCCGCGGCGGCCACCCCGACGGCTGCCACCTCGTAGGACTGCGCGAAATGGCGGGCCATGTCGGCCACGGCATTCGCCAGCGACTCGGTGTCGACGGGTGTGTCGACTCGCAGTTTCTCGACGACGTTGCCGGCGTCGTCCACGACGCCTCCGGCGATCTTCGTCCCGCCGATGTCGATCCCGACCTTGAGCACGCGGCATCCTTCTTCCCGCCGCTGCCGGTGCGCAGGGCGTCTTGAAGTCTACTGCGCCGCCGCACAAGTCACCCGGAGCGCGACGCGCATGACGTTACACTCGGTTTCGGCGCAATAACCCGATTTTCGTTCGGTACCGAAGGAGTTGCCGTGGTCCAATTCGAAGTTCCCGCGATCGTCCCCGCTGATCCGCAGGGAAACATCAGTGATCTGCTCGCCGATCGGGTGAAAAGCACCCCCGACCTGGCACTGTTCGCCGTTCCCGACGGAGACGGCTGGCGCGACATCACCGCCGCCGCGTTCGAGAAGGAGGTCATCCGCCTTGCCAAGGGCCTGGTGTCCGCCGGCATCGAGCCCGGAGACAAGGTCGGCTTCCTCGCACGCACCACCTACGAATGGTCGCTCGTCGACTTCGCGATCTTCTATGCCGGCGCTGTCATGGTACCGATCTACGAGACCAGCTCGGCCGCGCAGATCCAGTGGAACCTCACCGACTCCGGCGCCATCGCCTGCATCGTCGAATCCACCGACCACGCCGCCCGCCTGGCGGAGGTCCGCGACGAGCTTCCGCTCATCCGCGACACGTGGACGATGGAAGCCGGTGACCTCGACACCCTCCGCGCCGCGGGCGCATCGGTCTCGGACGAAGAGATCGAGCGTCGTCGCAACCTCGCCGTCGGCGCGGACATCGCCACGCTGATCTACACCTCCGGATCAACGGGTCGCCCCAAGGGCTGCGTGCTCACGCACAGCAACTTCGTCGAGCTCTGCCGAAACTCCGCCAAGGCGCTCAGCGAGGTCGTCGCCGAGCCGGGCGCGTCGACGCTGCTGTTCATCACGACGGCACACGTGTTCGCACGGTTCATCTCGATCCTGAACGTCCACGCGGGTGTGAAGACGGGCCACGAGCCCGACACGCGCCAGCTGCTGAAGGCCCTCGGCAGCTTCAAGCCGTCGTACCTGCTGGCCGTGCCGCGCGTGTTCGAGAAGGTGTACAACTCCGCCGAGCAGAAGGCCGAAGCGGGCGGAAAGGGCAAGATCTTCCGCGCCGCCGCCCACGCCGCGGTGGAGCACTCCACCCTGCTGCAGGACGGCAAGAAGATCCCGCTGGGTCTCGCTCTGAAATTCCGCCTGTTCGACAAGCTGGTCTACGGCAAACTGCGCGACGCCATGGGTGGCCGCGTCAAGTACGCCGTGTCGGGCTCGGCACCGCTCGGCCCTCGCCTGGGACACTTCTTCCACAGCCTGGGTGTGACGATCCTCGAGGGCTACGGCCTCACCGAGACCACGGCGCCGGCGACGGTGAACCTCGCCACCAAGTCGAAGATCGGCACGGTGGGCCCGGTGCTTCCGGGTGTGGGCGTGCGGCTCGGCGAGGACAACGAGATCGAGGTGCGCGGCATCAACGTCTTCAAGGAGTACTGGCGCAACCCCGAGGCCACGGCCGAGGCGTTCCACGACGGCTGGTTCAAGACCGGCGACATCGGCTCCTTCGACGAGGAGGGCTTCCTCACGATCACCGGCCGCAAGAAGGAGATCCTCGTCACCGCGGGCGGCAAGAACGTCGCCCCGGCCGCACTCGAGGACCCGATCCGGGCGAACCCGATCGTGGGCCAGGTCGTCGTCGTCGGCGATCAGAAGCCGTTCATCGGCGCCCTCGTGACGCTCGACTCCGAGATGCTGCCCACATGGCTCGCGAACAACGGCATGGACGCCGGCATGACGCTCGCCACCGCGGCGAAGGACCCGAAGGTGCGCGCCGAGGTGCAGAAGGCGATCGACACCGCCAACTCGCACGTGTCGCGCGCGGAGTCCGTGCGCAAGTTCAGCATCCTCGACAGCGAGTGGACCGAGGCCAGCGGTCACCTGACGCCGAAGATGTCGATCAAGCGCAACGTGATCCTGGCGGACTTCGCCTCGCACATCGAGGATCTGTACGCCGTTCCGGTGACCACGACCAACGTCGCTCTCGGCGGCTGACTGCTCCACCGCTGACGCAAGAAGGCCCGGGGATCGATCCCCGGGCCTTCTTGCGTGGTGCCGTTGTTGCCCGCAGCACGCGGTGGGCGTCAGAACCAGCTGGACTCGCGCACCTCGCGCATGGCCGCGCGGCGCTCTTCGGGCGTGAGTCGATCGAGGTAGAGCATGCCGTCGAGGTGGTCCGTCTCATGCTGCAGCGCCTGCGCGAGCAGGCCGTCGCCTTCGAGCACGACCTCGTTCCCGTCGAGGTCGATCCCGACGGCCTTGGCGTGTGGATGCCGGACGGCGTCATGCCACAGGCCGGGGACCGACAGGCATCCCTCGCCCATCGGCACCGCCTCGCCCGAGACCTCCACCAGCCGGGGATTGAGGATGTAGCCGATGTCGCCGTCGATGTTGTAGCTGAAGGCGCGCAGGCCCACGCCGATCTGATTCGCGGCGACGCCGGCACGGCCCGGGAGCGCGACGGTGTCGAGCAGGTCCCGGACGAGTGCGCGCACGCCGTCGTCGATGTCGTGGATCGGTGCGCACGCCGACCGCAGCACGGGGTCGCCGAACAGGCGGATGTCGCGGACGGCCATCAGACAGCGGGCGCGAGGTCGCGCAGGCCCTCGACGACGGTGGCTGCCAGCTCACGCGCCGCCGCGCGCGTCGTCGGGTGCAGCTCGCGGAACGAGATGGCACTTCCGGCGGCGATGTGCGGGTCGTACGGCACGTGCACGACGGAGCGCACGCGCGAGCGGAAGTGGGCCTCGAGCTCAGCGGGACGCACGAGCGGCGCTCCCGGGCGGCTCGCGTTGAGCACCACCACGGCGTTGCGCGCCTTGTCGGCGTGGCCGTTGGCTTCGAGCCATGTGAGCGTCTCGGATGCCAGGCGCGCCTCGTCGACGCTGAGACCCGTCACCACGATGATCTCGTCGGCCAGCTCCAGCGTCGCCCCCATGACGGAGTGGACGATGCCGGTGCCGGTGTCGGTGAGCACGACCGAGTAGTAGTGGGCGGCGAACTGCGCGACCTCGTTGTAATCCTCGTCGTTGAAGGCTTCCGAGACGTGCGGGTCGGTGTCGGATGCCAGCACGTCGAGCCGGGTCTCGTCGCGCACCACGATGTCCGACAGATCGTGGTAGCCCGAGATCTCCCCGCGGCGGCGCACCAGATCGCGCACCGTCTTTCGGCTGGGGTGACCGATCCGGTCGGCCAGCGTGCCCCGGTCGGGATTGGCGTCGACGGCGATGATGCGGTCGTCACGGGCGTCCGCGAGGGCCATGCCCAGCAGCGTGGTGATGGTGGTCTTGCCGACGCCGCCCTTGCGTGAGAGCACCGGGACGAACTTCGCGTTGCCGGTGAGCGTCGCCGCGATGCGGCGGTCCAGCTCTTTGCGCTCACGCGCGCGGCGGCCGTCACCGAGGTTGATGCGATGGCGAGACAGGGAGTACAAGAGGTGCTGCCAGGTGCCTTCCGGTTCGGGCCTGACCACGTGGTTCGGATCGAGCAGACGGTCAGCGGTGAGCAGCTCGGCGGACTCGCGTCCGGGCTCGATCTCGCCGAGGCGGCGGGGGGCGAGCTCCGCGCTGCGCGCCCGCATGCGCTCGGCCGTGCGCGGGTGCGCCTCGTCCATGGTGCGCGCACGCCGGGCAGCGGCAGTCGACGCGGACGATGTCGCGACGACACCGGACGGAGCGACCGCGTCGGCAGCGGACGCAGAGCCGGTGACGGCACCGGACGTGGGTGCGTCGACGGCGCCCGTGGCCGGCTTCGCGACGGCAGCGGCCGTGGGCGCAGTGACGCCGCTCGTGGCGGGGGCGGTGACGCCTGCGGCGGCGGGGGCGGCATCAGACGCCGCGGCATCCCCCTCGGTCGCGCTGGCGGCCGTCGTCGGCGCGACGACCTCGTCGGCGAACTCCTCGTCGTCAGCGAGCTCCTGGAATGCCGAGCGGTGCAGCTCCCCGGTGTCATCGTCGACCGTGACGTCCTCTGCGGCGACGATGTCGACGTTGCCGGTGGCGGGGGCGGTGGCCGGGGCGAACCCGATGGGGACGAAGCCCTCGTCGATCACGACGCCGTCATCGACGGCCTCGTCGTCGTCATCGTCGTCGTCATCGTCGTTCGAGGGGAGCACAACGTCGACCCGGGCCGTGGCGGCGCCGAGGACCCCGATACCGGTGGTGTCCAGGTTCGCGCCGTCGGCGAGGACGCCGTTCTCGGGCTCTTCGTCGTGGGTCGGGTCGTTGCGCTCGGGCGTCACAGCTCACTCCAAGTAGGGTTCGGGCCAGCTGCGCCCGCCCTGACAGGCTACTCGGAGGGGCGGACGACGGCCAAAAGGTCTCCGGCCTCCACCTGCTGGGTCCCTGACAGCGCCAGCCGCTCGATGACCCCGTCCACCGGGGAGGTGATCGCCGCTTCCATCTTCATGGCCTCGATCGACGCGATCGGCTGGCCTGCGGTGACCGTGTCGCCCTCCTGCACCTTGACCGTCACGACGCCCGAGAACGGGGCTGCCACCTGGCCGGGCTTGGAGGTGTCGGCCTTCTCCGCCTGGCGGTGTGCGACGTCGATCCCGCGGTCGCGCACGAACACCGGCCGCAGCTGGCCGTTGAGGGTCGTCATGACCGTGCGCATGCCCTTGTCATCGGCCTCGCCGATGGCCTCGAGGCCGACGTACAGCTGCACGCCCCGCTCGATCTCCACGACGTGCTCGGTGCCGGACGCCAGGCCGTACAGGTAGTCGACCGTGTCCAGCGCGCTGAGGTCGCCGTAGGTGTCCCGAACCTCCTGGAAAGCGCGCGTCGGCCCCGGGAAGAGCAGCCGGTTGAGGGTGCGGCGGCGCGTGGCCGCATCGCCCTCGAGCGCGGCGGCGTCGTCGGCAGCCAGCTCCGTCACCCCGATCTTGACCTCGCGGCCCTGCAGCACCTTCGTACGGAAGGGCTCCGGCCATCCGCCCGGCAGCTCGCCGAGCTCCCCCGCCATGAAGCCGACGACCGAGTCGGGCACGTCGTACTTCTGCGGGTTCGCCTCGAAGTCGGCTGGGTCCGCCTTGACGGCCGCGAGGTGCAGCGCGAGGTCGCCGACCACCTTCGACGACGGGGTCACCTTCGGGATACGGCCGAGGATGGCGTCTGCCGCGGCGTACATGTCCTCGATGAGCTCGAAATCGTCGGCCAGCCCCAGCGCGATCGCCTGCTGGCGCAGGTTCGACAGTTGACCGCCCGGGATCTCGTGCTGGTAGACCCGTCCCGTGGGCCCGGGCAGGCCGGACTCGAACGGACGGTACAGGGCGCGGACCGCCTCCCAATAGGGCTCGAGGTCGCTCACCGCGGACAGGTCCAGTCCGGTGTCGCGTTCGGTGTTCGCAAGCGCGGCGACCAGCGCCGACAGCGAAGGCTGGCTCGTGGTGCCCGACATCGGCGCGGCGGCGGCGTCGACGGCATCCGCGCCCGCGGCACTGGCCGCGAGCAGGGTGGCGAGCTGACCTCCGGCGGTGTCGTGCGTGTGCACGTGCACCGGCTGGTCGAACCGCTCGCGCAATGCCGACACGAGACGCGCGGCGGCGGCGGGACGAAGCAGCCCCGCCATGTCCTTGATCGCCAGGATGTGTGCGCCGGCATCCACCATCTGCTCGGCCAGGCGCAGGTAGTAGTCGAGCGTGTAGAGGTCCTCGCCGGGGTTGAGCAGGTCGCCGGTGTAGCAGAGGGCGACCTCGGCGACGGCACTGTCGGTGGCGAGCACCGCGTCGATGGCCGGACGCATCTGCGACACGTCGTTGAGGGCGTCGAAGATGCGGAAGATGTCCACACCGGATGCCGCGGCCTCACGCACGAAGGCGTCGGTGACGGCCGTGGGGTACGGGGTGTAGCCGACGGTGTTGCGCCCGCGCAGCAGCATCTGGATCGCCACATTCGGAAGGGCGGTGCGGAGAGCGTCGAGGCGCTCCCACGGGTCCTCGCCGAGGAAGCGCAGCGCCACGTCGTAGGTGGCTCCGCCCCAGGCCTCCATCGACAGCAGCTGCGGGGTGAGGCGGGCGACGTACGGTGCGGCGGTGACGAGGTCCTTCGTGCGCACCCGGGTGGCCAGCAGCGACTGGTGGGCGTCGCGGAACGTCGTCTCGGTGACGGCGAGGGCCGTCTGCTCGCGCAGCGCCTTCGCGAAAGCGGCGGGGCCCAGTTCGAGCAGCCGCTGGCGCGAGCCATCGGGAGCGGGCGTGGTGAGGTCGAGCGCCGGGAGCTTGGATGCCGGGTCGACCGTGACCGGGTTCGCGCCGTTCGGGCGGTTGACGGTGACGTCGGCGAGCCACCCCAGGATCTTCGACCCGCGGTCCTTGGACTCCCTCCCCTTGGCCAGGTGCGGCCGCTCGTCGATGAACGACGTCGAGAGGTCGCCGGCGACGAACGCGGGGTCTTCGAGCACCGACTGCAGGAACGGGATGTTGGTGGACACCCCGCGAATGCGGAACTCGGCCAGCGCGCGGCGGGAGCGCAGGACGGCGGCTTCGAAGTCGCGGCCGCGACAGGTGAGCTTGGCGAGCATGGAGTCGAAGTGCGGGCTGATCTGGGAGCCTGCGGCGGTGGTGCCGCCATCCAGGCGGATGCCGGCGCCGCCCGGCGAGCGATACGTGGTGATCTTGCCGGTGTCGGGCCGGAAGCCCTGCGACGGATCCTCGGTGGTGATGCGGCACTGCAGCGCGGCGCCGCGCAGGCGGATGTCCTCCTGACGCAGGCCGAGCTCGTCGAGGGTCTCCCCCGCCGCGATGCGCATCTGCGCCTGCACGAGGTCGACGTCGGTCACCTCTTCGGTGACCGTGTGCTCGACCTGGATGCGCGGGTTCATCTCGATGAAGACGACCTCGCCGGTGCGGGGCCCTGCCGTCTCGAGCAGGAACTCGACCGTTCCGGCGTTCTGATAGCCGATCGACTCGGCGAACGCCACGGCGTATCGGTGCAGCGACTGGCGCACGTCCTCGTCGAGGTTCGGCGCCGGCGCGATCTCGATGACCTTCTGGTGGCGTCGCTGCACCGAGCAGTCCCGCTCGAACAGGTGCACGGTGTGGCCGGCCTTGTCGGCCAGGATCTGCACCTCGATGTGGCGGGGCCGCTGCACGGCCTGCTCGAGGAACACCCGGGCGTCACCGAACGCGCTCTCTGCCTCGCGCATCGCCTCGGCCATGGCGGGGGCGAGCTCCTCCGGCTTCTCGACTCGTCGCATCCCCCGCCCGCCGCCGCCGGCGACGGCCTTGACGAAGATGGGGAAGCCGATCTCCTCGGCCTCGGCGAGCAGCGCGTCGACGTCGTCGGATGCCTCGGTGGAACGCAGCACGGGCACGCCCGCGGCGACCGCGTGGTGCTTGGCGGTCACCTTGTTGCCGGCCATCTCGAGCACTTCGGCCGGCGGGCCGATGAACGCGATGCCGGCCGCGGCGGCCTTCGCCGCGAGCTCGGGGTTCTCCGAGAGGAAGCCGTAGCCGGGGTAGATGGCATCCGCCCCGCTCTCGGTCGCCACGCGGATGATCTCGTCGACGTCGAGGTAGGCGCGCACGGGATGCCCCTGCTCGCCGATGCGGTACGCCTCGTCGGCCTTCAACCGGTGCAGCGAATAGCGATCCTCATAGGGGAAGACGGCCACGGTCCGTGCGCCGAGTTCGAAGGCCGCGCGGAATGCCCGGATGGCGATCTCGCCTCGGTTCGCGACCAGGATCTTGCGGAACATGCTCACCTCACGTGGGATGACCGGGGCGCGCATCGCTGGACGCCGGAATGCCTGAGTGTGCTCACAGCCTAGAGGACGGTAACGTAGACCTCCGTGCACGTACTCTCCGTCAGTTCGCTCAAGGGCGGGGTCGGCAAGACGACGGTCACGCTAGGGCTCGCATCCGCTGCGTTCGCTCGCGGCGTCCGCACCCTCGTCGTCGACCTCGACCCGCAGTCCGACGTATCGACGGGGATGGACATCCAGGTCGCCGGTCGCCTGAACGTCGCCGATGTCCTCGCCAATCCGAAGGAGAAGGTCGTCCGTCAGGCGATCACCTCCAGCGGGTGGGCCAAGGTGCATCCCGGCACGATCGACGTGATGATCGGCAGCCCCTCGGCGATCAACTTCGACGGCCCGCACCCGAGCGTGCGCGACGTCTGGAAGCTCGAGGAGGCGCTCGCGACCATCGAGGCGGACTACGACCTCGTGCTGATCGACTGCGCGCCGTCACTGAACGCGCTGACGCGTACGGCGTGGGCGGCATCGGACCGCGTGATCGTGGTCACCGAGCCCGGGCTCTTCTCCGTCGCCGCCGCCGACCGCGCGCTGCGGGCGATCGAAGAGATCCGCCGCGGACTGTCGCCGCGGCTGCAGCCGCTCGGGATCGTGGTGAACCGCGTGCGTCCGCAGTCGATCGAGCATCAGTTCCGCATCAAGGAGCTGCGCGACATGTTCGGTCCGCTCGTGCTGTCGCCGCAGTTGCCTGAGCGCACGTCGCTGCAGCAGGCGCAGGGTGCCGCGAAGCCGCTGCACATCTGGCCCGGCGACTCGGCGCAGGAGCTGGCGGCCGACTTCGACGCGCTGCTGGACCGCGTCATGCGGACGGGTCGCATCGCCGACCCCGCTGAGGCCCGCGCCTGACCCCTCCGCCGCTGCTGACGAGTGAGTATTCGTCGCGCCGAGCGAGTATTCGTTGCGCCAATGATCCCCGCGGCAGGCATGTGGCGGCCGCGGTCGGAGACAACGGCGGCCACGAGGCTACGTAGTCGGTCGCGAATCTCGACGCGCGCGACCGCGAACGTGAATACTCACTCGCGAACGCGAATACTCACTCGCGAGGGTCAGGCGGTGCGCTTCGCGCGGCGAGCGGCGAGCTCGTCGAGGGAGTCCGGCGCCTGCGCGTCGAAGTCCACCAGCGTCGACTCGACCTCGCGAAGCACCTTGCCCACGGCGATGCCGAAGACGCCCTGTCCGCGGCTCACGAGGTCGATGACCTCGTCGTTCGAGGTGCACAGGTATACCGACGCACCGTCGCTCATCAGCGTGGTCCCGGCCAGGTCGCGGATGCCGGCTGCGCGCAGCTGGTCGACCGCGGTGCGGATCTGCTGCAGCGAGATGCCGGTGTCGAGCAGGCGCTTCACGAGCTTGAGCACGAGGATGTCGCGGAAGCCGTACAGCCGCTGCGATCCCGACCCCGACGCTCCCCGAACCGTCGGCTGCACGAGTTCCGTGCGCGCCCAGTAGTCCAACTGCCGGTACGTGATGCCGGCGGCGCGCGCCGCCTGCGCTCCGCGATAGCCGGCTTCGTCGTCCATCTGCGGAAGTCCGTCGGTGAACAGGAGGTCGGCGAGGAACGGCTGCCCGTCGGCCGCTTCGTCAGCGGTCATGCTCGTCTCCTCAAATGTTCGGTCGGTTCTTCCACGCTAGAGGAGCCGAGGGGCACCTTCAATGACATCCGCTTCCAGACGTCGGCGTGTCGCGCTACGGCGTGATTCTCTCGAGCGCCGTCTGCACGAAAGCGACACGCAGCTCGTCCAGCCGGCGCACGAGTTCGGGTGCCAGCTCACCCGCACGGGCGCGGGCGTTGGTGTCGCTGCGACGCAGCATGGGTGCCAGCGCCGTCTCGACCAGGGCGACATCGCGCTCGGCGTTCTGGCGCAGCGAGCGCAGGTGGCGGGGCTGGATACCGTGTTCTGCCAGCCCGGCCAGCGCGCGCAGCAGCGTCAGCGCGCGCTCGTCGTAGCTGTCTGCACCGGCCAGCAGACCCGCGGTGATCGCGTCGCCGAGCAGCCCGGCCTCGGCGCCGGCTGCGGCGATGAGCTCGTCTCGCCGGTATCGGCGCGGGGTGGCCGTGATCGACGGCGGCATGAGCGCGCCGACGTCGTGACCGGCGTCGCGCTCGTCGAGCACTTCGCGGATGCGCTGCAGCGGCATGTAGTGGTCACGCTGGAGCGACAGGGCCAGCCGCAGCCGCTCGAGGTCGCCCGGGGAGAACTTGCGGTAGCCCGACTCCGTGCGCGTGGGCGCGACGATCCCCTGCACCTCGAGGAAGCGCAGCTTGCTGCTGGTGAGGGAGGGGAATTCGGGTGACAGCCGGGCCAGTACCTGCCCGATGCTGAGGTAGCCCGCGGGCGCTGAGCGTCCGCGGGGTGAGGCCTGAGCCATCAAGCGCTCGCCGCGCGGTCGACCGGTGCGATGAAGAAGTTGAGCCGGAACTTTCCGATGCGCACCTCGGCGCCGTCCGTGAGGATGGCGCGGTCGACCCGCTCGCCGTTGACGTAGGTGCCGTTCAGCGACCGCTGGTCGACGATCTCGAACGTGAGTCCGGTGCGTGTGATCTCGGCGTGACGGCGCGAGACGGTCACGTCATCGAAGAAGATGTCCGCTTCGGGGTGGCGGCCGATCGTGGCGACGTCGCTGTCGAGCAGGTACCGCGCACCGGCCGTGGGGCCGGAGCGCACCATGAGCAGCGCCGATCGCGACGGCAGCGAGGCGATGGCCTCGAGCTCTGCCTCGGTCAGTTCGCTGCCGAACGGCACGAAAGAAAGGTCCGAGTCGTGACCGAAGGTCTGCGTCGTATCCGACCCGCCCGCAGGGGTGCTCGCATCCGCCGCATTGCGGTGGATGTTTCCGTGCTCTCGACGGTCGTTCTCGTCCACGCTTCCTCCTTGGCGATTCAGCCTAGTGGATGCGCCGTCGGACGCGCAGTCCGGATCGGCGGGTTCGCACCCCCGGGACGGGTGTTTCCGTGTATGTCATCGCGCGTGCCGATGGGCGGGCCTCGACGTAGCGTGGCCTCCATCAGCCCCGGAGAACCAGGAAGGAACCGCGCCATGACCACGCCGCGCAACCACCGCCCGCCCACCGAGGTGCGTGAGCGGACGGCCTGCATGTGCATGCTCGGGCAGCGGTGCTCGGTGTTCGCCCCCGGCCACGCGGTGCACCTCATCCAGGCCCGCCTGGCGTCGGCGACCCCGGCCGAATGGTCGGACGCGATCGTGGACGAGGTGGATGCCGCCGCGGGCACGGTGTCTCTCCGCGCCGTCGACACCGGCGAGTCCGCGATCGTATGGAGCGCGGCGGGCGCGGCGCACGTCACTGAGGTCGGCACCCCGGTCGCCCTCCACCGCCGCTACCAGGTGCTGGCCGTGGGCAGACGGTGGTTCAACGTTGCTCCGATCGGCGGGCACGCCGAGTAGAAGCGTCCGTCCCCGGGACGAACGAAACCGACGGACCCGGAAGGCGTCGGCTCAGACCGTCATCGAGTCCTTGACCGCCTGGCACGCGTCGATGCATGCGCGGCACGCCTGGGCGCACATGCGGCACACCTCGCTCATCTCGGCGTGCGGCAGGCACATGTCCTCGCACGTGGCGCACATCGCGATGCAGGCATCCAACATCGCCACCATCGACGCGGGCGTCATGCCCTGCATCCGCAGCATGGCGCGCATCATCGTGTTGCACATGTCGGCGCAGTTCATGCACGCCGGTGCGCAGTCCATCATCTGCGTCGAACACACCGCACACGCCTGCTCGCACGCCGAACACGCGTCCATACACGCCTGCATCAGCGCCATGTCCATCGTGTCCATGCCGGGAACCGCCGACATGTCCTTCGAAACGGCATCCATCATCCTGGAGTCCATCGCCCACCTCTTATCGTCCGTGCTCGACGAGCAGGGGGCCCGCCTGCCGGTCATGGTAGGACGGCCGGCCGACACGCGGTAGCCCCCGGGTAGGGTCGGAGAGGTGATGCCTTCCCCCACCCGCACCCCCCGCCGAGCCCTCCTGGGCACCCTCACCGCCGCCCTGGGATTGAGCCTGGCCGGTGTGCTTGCGACAGCGGCCCCCGCCGCCGCGCACGACGAGCTGATCGCGTCGGATCCCGCCGACGGGAGCACGGTCGC
>NZ_JANJFJ010000098.1:0-13895 GCF_024626565.1 Microbacterium sp. zg.Y909 | reverse complement strand
TCCTTTCGGAAGGCCTTCACCGCGCGGATGCCGGTCATCGTCTCGACGAACTGCACGATCAGTCGCGCACTGACGACCCGCGACAGGCGGAAGCCCTTCTGGGATTCCCGGTAGAACCAGCGCATGAGGAGGAACAGCGGCAAGCCCATGACGACGAGGATGAGGCCCGACTGCCAGTCCACGAGGAAGAGCGCGACCAGCGTGAAGACGCCGTACAGCGCCCCCTGCACGAGTTGGTTCAGTCCCCCGTCTAGGAGTTCCCGGATCGACTCCAGGTCGCTCGTCTGCCGCGAGATGATGCGTCCAGAGGTGTAGGTCTCGTGGAATTCCAGGCTCAGCCGCTGGGTGTGACGGAAGATGCGCGTGCGCAGGTCCATCAGCACGGCCTGGGTCAGCCGTGCCGACAGCAGCACGTACCAGGCGATGAGCAGGGCACCCATCACGCCCGACACGAGGTACATCGCCGTCACGCCGAAGGCCGGCATCCAGTCGGCGTATTCCACGGCACGCGGCAGGGCCTCGTTGATCCCCCACGCGATGAGGGCGGGGCCGAGGACCCGCAGACCGGTGGAGGCGACCAGCACCAACCCCGTCAGCACCAGCAGCCCCTTCATGGGGCGCACGAGCGACCACAGCAGCCGCAGCGAGCGGCGCCGGATCGTGCGGCTTTCTTCCTGGGTGTAGTCGTCGCGGTCTTCGCCGCTGGTCCCCTGGACGCTGGACGCGCTCACAGGTTCACCTCCGTCTCGCGCTGGGTGCGTTCCTCGGCTTCGAAGCTCGAGATGACGTATCGGTAGTGCTCGCTCGTGCGCAGCAGTTCGCTGTGGGTGCCGACGGCCGTGATGCGGCCCGCCTCGAGCACCGCCACACGGTCGGCCATGGCGACCGTGGACGGGCGGTGGGCCACGATGAGCGCGGTCGTGGTCGCCAGCACTCGTCGCAGCGCCGCCTCGACGAGGGCCTCGGTGTCGACGTCGAGCGCCGACAGCGGGTCGTCCAGCACCAGCACGCTCGGACGCGCCGCCACGGCACGCGCCAGCGCCAGGCGCTGACGCTGCCCACCGGACAGGCTCAGCCCCTCCTCGCCGACGAGGGTGTCGACGCCTTCTGGCAGTTCGTGCACGAACTGCGCCTGTGCGATGGCGAGGGATTCCGCCAGCACGGCGTCGGCCTCGGGGCTGTCGGGGCGCAGGTCGTCACGGCCGAGCAGCACATTCTCGCGCACCGACGAGGAGAACAGCGTGGCATCCTCGAAGGCCATCGCAACGTGCCGGCGCAGGTCCTCGAGGGTGAGGTCGCGCACGTTGACGCCGTCCAGCTCCACCGCACCCTCGGTGACGTCGTAGAGGCGCGCGGGCAGGGTGGTGAGGGTGGTCTTGCCCGAGCCGGTGAGGCCGACGAGGGCCATCGTCTCCCCCGGCTGCAGCACGAGGTCGATGCCATCGAGCAGGTCGCGCTCGTCGGCACCGGCATCCTGATACCGGAAGTGCACGCCGCGGAAGGCCAGCTCACCGCGGGGCTGGGCGATCGTCTTCGGGTTCACCGGGTCGACGATGTCGTTGGTCTCATCGAGCACCTCGAACACGCGGTCGGTGGCCGTACGGGCGTCGACGAGGAAGGCGAAGAGGAAGCCGAGCGACTCGAGCGGCCAGCGCAGCGCCGTCGCCATCGCGAAGAAGGCGAAGAGCTCTCCCACCGTGAGCTGATCCTCGCTGGCGAGCCAGATGCCGATGAGCAGGCACACGGCGAACGCCACCATCGGCACGACCTCAAGCCAGAACCAGAGCACACCCACCTCGCGCGCCTTGCGCAGCTCGGTGGTGCGCAGCGTCTGCACCTGCGCGGTGAACTTCTGCAGCGCGTGCTTGCCGCGGCCGAAGGCCTTGAGCACGCGGATGCCGTGCACGCTCTCTTCCACCGACGTGGCGAGGTCCCCGGCCTGGTCCTGGCTCTGACGCGCCAGCACGCCGTACGTGCGCTCGAATCGGAATCCGAAGAACCACAGCGGGATCGACACCACGAGGAACGTGGCGCCCAGCGCCCAGTGCCAGCGGAAGAGGAAGAAGGCGCCGATGATGATCGTGAGCACGTTCACCAGCAGCAGAATCGAGCCGAACGCGAGCCACCGGCGGATCAGGTTGATGTCCTGCATCATGCGGCTGAGCAGCTGACCGGACTGCCAGCGGTCGTGGAACGACACCGGCAGGCGCTGCAGCCGACGGTAGAACTGCTGACGGATCTCGTACTCGACGCCGGTGGCCGGGCTGAGGACGAACGCGCGGCGGAGCCAGACGAAGAAGGCCTCGAGCACGCCGAGCACCAGCACACCCGCCGCCGCCCAGACGATGAGCGGAATGTCACCGGTCGCGATGGGGCCGTCGACGGCGGCTTCGAGGACGAGCGGGATCAGCAGGCTGACCAGCGCGGCACCGAACGCGGCGATGAGGCCGCCGATGAGACGCGGCATCACGGGTTTGACGAACGGCAGGAGTCGCGCGAGCGCACGGGGTGTGGAGAGTCTCTGAGGCGAGGAAGACATGGTCCTTCGAGGGGTTGGATCCGGATGCGCGGGGCTTCGGCGGGGGCGGTTCGATTCGGCGGGGGCGGCCGTGCGACGACTCCGGCGGGTCACGCCGGGGCGGCGCTCGTCGGCCCGGGGCCGTCGGCTTCGCTGACGTGGGCGCGGAAAGGGGCAGGGAGCGAGCGGGCACCGACTCCGGTCCGCAGCGCAACTCTCACCACCCGGTGAGGACGGCGCGTGCGGCGCGGCGGGGCGGGAACCTCGCTGGGGACCGGCGCCTACCCGGCCACCGGTCGACGACCGGCGGGGGCGAGGAGGCGCACGATCGGCTTCGCGGTGACGGCGGCCTGGTACATGGCGTCCTCCTCAGTCGTGGGATGCTGCCGCGAAAGGCGACAGCCCTCCAGACTATCCCTGGGAATTCCCTGAACGCAACACCCGATTCAGGCGGACTCGTGCACCAGGAGAGCCCGCTTGATGTGAAGGCCCCACGCGAAGCCGCCTAGGCTGCCGTCGGCGCGCATCACGCGGTGGCACGGCACGAAGAGCGCCGGCGCGTTGCGGGCGCAGATCGACGCGGCGGCGCGCACGGCGGCGGGCTGGCCCATCGCCGCGGCGAAGGCGGTGTAGGTCAGCGGTCGGCCCGGCTCGATGCGGCGCAGGGCATCCCAGCCGGCCCGCTGCAGCGCGGTGCCCTGCTGCACGACGCTCACGCGGTCGATCGCCCGCAGGTCGCCGCCGTAGTAGGCGAGGACGGCACCGGCGGCATCCGTCGCCCCCGCCCGCACCGTCTCAGGGCGCAGCGCCGGGTGGATGCGGGTGATCATCGCGTCCGCGTCGGCCGTCCAGCCCGAGGCGAGCACGCGGCCTTCGGCGTCGGCGACGATCGTGAAGGGGCCGTCGGCGGTGTCGATGGTCTCGATGAGGGCGGTCATGCGGTGACTCCTTCGGGTTCCGGCGCCGGTTCGGGGGTCGGTTCGGGGGGCGTGTGCTGCCCGGCGGGTGGGCGCAGGGCGGCTCGCCAGAGGTGGGCGGTCAGATATGTGCGCCAGGGCGCGGTGCGCGCGGACCAGGCGACGAGACCCGCGGGGTCCGCGGGAATCCCGAGGGCGGCAGCGCCTGTGCGGGCGGCGACATCGCCGGGCAGCAGCACGTCGGGGTCGCCGGTCACGCGCATGCGCACGTAGTCGGCCGTCCACGGCCCGACACCGGGGAGGGCCAAGAGGCGTGCCCGCTGGTCGGCGGCGTCGTCGCCGGGCGAGAGCGTCAGCTCGCCCGACGCCATCAGTCCCGCCGCGCCGGTGAGTGCCCGGACGCGGGCGGCCGGCCCGCGCAGCACGTCGGCGCCGTGCTCGGCGATGGCCGCCATCGTCGGGAACAGCCGGTCGGTGCCCTCGTGGGCCGGGACCCTCTCCCCCAGCGCCTCGGTCAGCCGCACCAGCGCGGTGCGGGCGGCCGCCACCGAGATCTGCTGCCCGACCATCGCGCGGATGAGCATCTCGTGCGGGTCGGCGGCGCCGGGCACCCGCATGCCCGGGGTCGAAGCGAGCGAGGCGCGCAGTTCGGGGTGGCGCCCGAGCGCCTCGTCGACGGCGACGGGGTCGGCATCCAGGTCGAACAGCCGCCGCGCCCGCGCCACCAGCGTCGGCAGATCGCCCAGCCGGGTCAGCCGGGCGTCGAGCCGCACCCGGTCGGGGCCTGCGGCGCGCAGGCGGAACCAGGCCGGTCCGCCGGGGAGCGCGAGCGTGCGTGCGAAAGAGGTCGCCGTCGCCGTCTCGACGCCGGCGATGGCACGGGCGGACATCCAGGCGAAGAGCCCGTCGACGTCGAAGGGAGGGCGCACGGGGAGGACGAGGTCGATGGCGCCGGCGTCGGCGCCGGGGTCGGCGTCGGGGCCCTGGCCTGCGCGGGTGCCGGGACGGCGAGCGCGTAGCTGCTGGGGCGGCATCCCGAAGACCTCGCGCACGGTGTCGTTGAACTGGCGGACGCTGGCGAAGCCCGCCGAGAAGGCGACGTCCGCGATCGGCAGGTCGGTGCCGACGAGCAGCATGCGGGCGGTGTGCGCGCGGTGGGCGCGGGCGAGCGCGAGGGGGCCGGCGCCGAGTTCGGCGGTGAGCAGGCGCGAGAGGTGCCGGCTGGAGTATCCGAGGCGCGCGGCCAGGCCCGGCACGCCTTCGCGCTCGACGACGCCGTCGGCGATGAGGCGCATGGCGCGGCCGGCGGTGTCGCCGCGCAGGTCCCAGGCCGGCGATCCCGGTGCGGCCTCGGGGAGGCACCGCTTGCAGGCGCGGTAGCCGGCCTCGTGGGCGGCAGCGCTCGTGTCGAAGAACTCGACGTTGCCGGGCTTGGGTGTGCGCGCGGGGCAGCTGGGGCGGCAGTAGATGCCGGTCGTGCGCACGGCCGTGACGAACTGGCCATCGAAGCGCGCGTCGCGCGCGTGGATGGCGCTGTAGCGCTCGTCGAATCCGGGCATGTCTCCAGCCTGCCACTCCCGCACCCCACCCACTCGCGGGAATCGGACATCAGTGCCGAGTGAGTATTCTCGCGCTTGAGTGAGTATTCGCGTCGTGTCCGTCGTGAGCGCGGAGTAGATCCCCGCGCCCGCCCCCCGCTATGCGGCGAATTCGTCGTCGAGGCTGTGGAGCTGCCCGAGCGGTGTCGCCCTGGCGCGCGCGAGGGTCGCGTCGTCGATGAGCCCCCGTGCGTGCAGGATCTGCAGCGCGGCCTCGCGGTCGGCCTCGATCCCCGCCCGCTCGCTTTCCGGGAGCTGCGCGATGAGGCGGGCGATCTCGCTTGGGTCGCCGCCGGCGGGCATGGCGGGCGGCTCGGCGACAGGCGCGCTTCGCCGCGTGCCGCGCCGGACCAGCTGCGCCACCAGCGACAGGACGGAGATGGCGAAGGTGACGACGGTGGCCGGGTACCAGTTCTGCCACCCGGTCGAACCGGGATAGGCGGCGATGTTCGGGAACGCCACCAGTCCGAAACCGGAGAACACCGCAGCGACGAGCACGATCCCCGCCGTGAAGCCGTCGTAGCGGGCACCGGCGCGCACCCAGCGCACCAGGAGCACGATCTGGGTCACGGCGGCGATAAGGAACAGCACCCCGGCGAGGGGCACCGAGCGAGCGGCATCCATGCGGAAGAACTCGAACCGGTCGGCTCCGAGCACGGCAACGGCCGCGGCCGGCGCGGCCACGCCGCTGATGGCGAGGGTCACGAGCACCGCTGTGCCGGTCTGCGCGAGCCGTGACCGCTGCGGACGAGGTGCCGAGGCGTAGAGGGCACCGTCGCTGCCGAAGTGACGATGGATGCCGGGATGATGCTGGAACGCGATCGTCTCCAGCCGCCCGAGCCTCACCGCCATGGCTGTCGAATGCTCCGCCGCCCACTCCCGAGCGGATGCGTGCACGAAGGTCATCGGCGTTCGGCTACGGTGGCGGCGGCCAGCCAGCCATGTCTCGGAGTCGGGGCGCGCGGAGGAGAAGGCCACGGCGCCAGGCTAGGGTCTGCCGACGTCATCGGGGAATCGACGTGCGACCGCTGGCGCCGCCGGCCGACGCCCGCTAGCGTGCCGGAGATGACCGAGCGCACCTACGACGTCGTCGTCATCGGAGCCGGAGCCGTCGGCGAGAACGCCGCCGACCGCGCCGTGCAGGGCGGACTGACGACGGTCATCGTCGAGGCCGAGCTGGTTGGCGGCGAGTGCTCGTACTGGGCATGCATGCCGTCCAAGGCGCTGCTTCGAGCCCCCTCCGCTCTCCGCGCCGCCCGTGCCGTCGCCGGGGCGCGCGAAGCGGTGACCGGCGACCTCGACGTCGCCGCGGTGCTCCGCCGACGTGACGGCATCACCCACGACTGGTCCGACGAGGGCCAGGTGCAGTGGCTCGACGGCGCCGGCATCGACCTGGTGCGCGGTCACGCGCGCCTTACCGGTATCCGTCGTGTCGAGGTCGCCTCCGCCGATGGCACCACGACCACGCTCGTCGCCCGGCACGCGGTCGTCGTCGCGACCGGTTCGGCCGCGCTCCTGCCCGACGTCGCCGGCTTCGCCGACATCCAGCCGTGGACGAGCAGGGATGCCACAAGCGCCGAGACCGTGCCGGAGTCGCTGGCCATCATCGGCGGCGGGGTCGTCGCCGCCGAGATGGCGACGGCGTACGCCGCGTTCGGGGCCGCGGTCACCCTCATCGTGCGCTCGCGCCTGCTCGGGTCGATGGAGCCGTTCGCGGGCGAGTTCGTGGCGGCATCCCTCAGCGCGGCGGGTGTCGACATCCGCCGAGGAGTGGAGGTCCTCCGTGCCGAGCGGGAGCAGGGGGCAGATGCCGTGCTCCACCTCTCCGACGGCACGCGCGTCACCGCCGCGGAGGTGCTCGTGGCCACCGGCCGCACGCCCCGCACCGGCGACCTGGGACTCGATGCGGTGGGGCTCTCCTCCGGCGACTGGCTCGAGACCGATGACACGATGCGCGTGCACGGCACCGACTGGCTGTACGCCGTCGGCGATGTGACCGGCCGGGCGCTGCTGACCCACCAGGGCAAGTACCAGGCGCGCGCCGCCGGCGACGTGATCGCCGCGCGCGCCCGCGGCGGCGCCGTGCAGGACGCGCCGTGGGGCGCGCACGTCGCCACCGCCGACCGCGCCGCCGTGCCGCAGGTCACCTTCACCGACCCCGAGGTGGCATCGGTGGGGCTCACGGCGAAGGCCGCGACCGACGCGGGGCTGCGCACCCGCGTGCTCGATTACGATCTGGCATCCGTCGCCGGTGCGTCGGTGTACGCGGACGACTACCGCGGGCAGGCCCGCGCCGTCGTCGACGAGGACCGCGGGGTGCTCGTCGGGGCGACCTTCGTCGGTCCCGATGTCGCAGAGCTGCTGCACGCCGCGACGATCGCGGTGGTCGGCGAGGTGCCGCTCGAGCGGCTGTGGCACGCGGTGCCCGCGTACCCGACCGTCAGCGAGGTGTGGTTGCGCTGGCTCGAGGCCTACGGGCGGCCGACTCCCTGACGCGAACGGCACCGCGAGTACTCACTCGGCGTCAGTGGAAGAAGTGACGCTCCCCGGTGAAGTACATCGTGGCACCGGCGGCCCGCACCGCGTCGATGACCTCTTCGTCGCGCACCGAGCCTCCGGGCTGGATGATCGTGCGCACGCCGGCGTTGAGCAGCACCTGCACGCCGTCGGCGAAGGGGAAGAACGCATCGGATGCCGCGACCGAACCAGCCGCACGGTCGCCGGCCCGCTCCACCGCGAGCCGGCACGAGTCGACGCGGTTGACCTGGCCCATGCCGATCCCGACCGTGGCCGAGGCCTTCGCCAGCACGATGGCGTTGGACTTCACCGCCCGGCAGGTCTTCCACGCGAACGACAGGTTCATCAGGTCCTCGTCCGCGGGACGCTCGCCGGTGACCAACTGCCACCCGTCGACGAGCGACTCGATCTCGTTCGGGAACCGGTCGGCGTCCTGCAGCAGCAGGCCGCCCGACACCAGCCGCACGTCCATCGGCTCCTGGCGCCAGTCGGCGGGGAGCTTCAGCACCCGCAGGTTCTTCTTGAGCCGGAACACCTCCAGCGCCTCGGGCTCGAAGTCCGGCGCCACGATCACCTCGGTGAAGATGTCACGCAGATTCTCGGCCATCTTCAGCGTCACGGTGCGGTTCGCGGCGATGACGCCGCCGAACGCCGACACCGGGTCGCACTCGTGGGCGCGCAGGTGCGCCGACGCGATCGGATCCAGCGCCTGCGGGGCTGCCACGGCGATGCCGCACGGGTTGGCGTGCTTGATGATCGCCACGGCGGGCTTGATCAGGTCGAAGGCGGCGCGCAGGGCGGCGTCGGAGTCGACGTAGTTGTTGTAGGACATCTCCTTGCCCTGCAGCTGGGTGGCCTGGGCGATGCCGTGCCCGCCCGTCGTCGTGTAGATGGCGGCGCGCTGGTGCGAGTTCTCGCCGTAGCGCAGGTTCGCCAGCCGCTCGGCCTTGATGGTCAGGTGCGCGGGCAGGTCGCCTTCTTCGGCGAGGGTCTGCTCGGCGAACCACGTCGACACGGCCGTGTCGTACGCGGCGGTGTGCGAGAAGGCGCGGGCGGCGAGCTCCCGCCGCTGCGCGAGCGAGGTGCCGCCGGTGGCGATGGCGTCGATGACGGCCGGGTAGGACTCGGGAGAGACCACGACCGCGACGTTGGCGAAGTTCTTGGCGCTCGCGCGCACCATCGCAGGCCCGCCGATGTCGATCTGCTCGACGACGTCCTCGGCGGACGCACCCGAGGCGACCGTCTCGACGAAGGGATAGAGGTTCACCACCACGAGCTCGAACGGCGCGATGCCGAGCTCGGCGAGCTGCCGCTCGTGGTCCTCCAGGCGCAGGTCCGCCAGCAGGCCCGCGTGCACGCTCGGGTGCAGGGTCTTCACGCGCCCGCCCAGGGACTCGGGGAATCCGGTGACGGATGCCACATCGGTCACGGCGAAGCCCGCCTCGCGCACGGTGGCCGCCGTCGAGCCGGTCGAGACGATCTCGACGCCCGCATCGGCCAGGGCTCGGGCGAGCACGAGCAGATCGGTCTTGTCGCTCACCGACACGAGGGCGCGGCGCACCGGGACGATGTCGCGGGGACGGTACAGGGACGGGTCGTGGCTCGGGCCGGCCATGGAGAACTCCTCCGGGTCAGTGTGCGGATGCCGCGGTGAGGTCCAGCTCACCGACGGCGATACGGCGGACGACGTCGATCAGCAGGCGCCGCTCGACGGGCTTGATGCGCTCGTGCAGGGTGTGCTCGTCGTCCTCGGGCAGCACCGGCACGCGCTCCTGCGCGAGGATGGGCCCGGAGTCGACACCGCTGTCGACGACGATGACGCTCGCCCCGGTACGGGCGGCGCCGGCAGCGAGGGCGTCGCGCACGCCGTGCGCGCCGGGGAACTCGGGGAGGTAGGCCGGATGCGTGTTGACGATGCGCGGCGACCACGCCTCGACGACGGCGGCGGGCAGCAGCTTCATCAGACCGCTCAGCACGACGAGGTCCGGCTGCCAGCGCTCGAGCTGCTGCTGCAGCTGCTCACCCCACGCCTCGCGCTCGGCGGCGCCGCGCCAGGGGACGACGAAGCTCGGGATGCCGAAGTGGTCCGCGTGCGCGAGACCGGCGGCTTGCCGGTCCGCACCGACGACGACCACCTGGGCGGGAAAGGCGGGATCGGTCGTCGCCTCGAGGAGGGCCCGGAGATTCGACCCTGCACCTGAGATGAGGACGGCGACCCTGAGCACGCGGTCAGTCTACCGGCGGGCGCGACCCGCGCTCGGCCGTGGCCTCCGGCCCCGCGATGCCGTCGTCCCGGCGTGGGTCCGGCGTCGCGTCGAACACCACGGGGATGGGCTCGGTGGTCGGCGCAGGTTCGGGCGCACGCTGCACGGACTCCAAAGCGGCATCGGGCTCGTCGCGGCCGCGGGGCGAGAGCAGCAGGACGGCCGCCCCGATCGCGGCCTCGAGTCCGACGGTGAGGGCGAGTGGGCCGGGATCCGGTCCCACCGAGGCGAGCGTCCCAGGACCGATGGATCCCGACGCAACGGCGGCCAGCAGCGCGGCCCCCGCTCCAGAGAGCAGGGCGATGCCGAGCGTCACCACGACGCGCGCACCCATCGGCTCGGGCCCGGGGACGCCGGCACGGTCGCGCACCAACTGCGACCGCGCCGTCCACCCCGCCAGCGCACCGGCGGCCACCGGCAGCAGCGCGAGCAGCAGCAGCCACGGCGAGGGGGATTCGGGAAGCGCGCCGAGCACCGGGATGCCCGGGAGCAGACCGACCTGGGTGCCCACCGGCGACACGACGGTGTCGAGGCCGACCGCGAAGCCGGGTCCGGCGATGAAGGAGACCGCCCACACCACGAAGGTGGGGAGGTAAGCCAGGTGGCCGACGGTGAACACCGAGGCGCCCAGCGCGTCGACCTGCGCGGATTGGAAGAGGGCGATGATCTGCGATCCGCGCAGCAGCACGGCGGCGGCGATCAGCAGCGCACCGACCCCGATGAGCGCCATCAGCACGATCGCCGTGCCGCGGGCGATGAGACCGGGGACCTCGGACCACGCGCCGCCGCGGCGGTCGAGCACCACGCGCACGCTGTCGACCACGCCGTCGTCGCCGTCTCGCCAGGCCGCCGACACCGCTCCGGCGAGTGCCGGCACCGTGTATACCAGGGCGGGGAGGGCCACGGCCTGCCACGGCTCGACCGCGGCGATGTCGTTGGCGGTCGTGGCGAGCACCGCCGCCGCTGCCGCCACCACGACGACGGCACCGGTGAGCACGCCCACGACCCAGGCTCCGGCGGCGGCGGCGCGGGCACCCGAGCGGAAGGCGAAGACGGCGGTGAAGACCGTCAGCGCGAGCGGTGCCAGTGAGACGGTGAACGACGCCGCGGCCGCGTCGATCCCCAGGGGAACCGTGAACTCCTCGGGCAGGCTCACCGCGAGTGGCACGAGATGCCCGAGCTGCCAGATGCGCCCCGCGGCCGGCCAGAGGCCCACCCACGGGGCATCGGCTCCGAAACCGAAGATCCACAGCAGCGTGAGGGGCGCGAGCGCGGCAACGAGCCCCACAGCGACGGCCAGAACGGCGTCGAAGGCGGCGAGGAGGGCGACGAGAAGGCGATTCATGCGCTGTCGACCCTACCTGCGGCGGGCGTGCGTCCCGTGCGGGCGGCGGGCGCGTCACGCGTGTCAGCTCTCACAGCGAATCGCAATACATTTGGCGTATGACCTCCACCCGATCGGGCGCGAAGCCGCCCGCCTCCACGCCTGCCCCCGCAACGGGCGCACTCGACCGCTTCTTCTCGATCACCGAACGTGGTTCCACGGTCGGCACCGAGGTGCGCGGCGGTCTCGTCACGTTCGTGACGATGGCCTACATCGTGATCCTGAACCCGATCATCCTGTCCACCGCCGACGTCGACGGCACGATCCTCGCGCCCGCCGCAGTCGCGGCGAGCACCGCGCTCACCGCCGGGTTCATGACGATCCTCTTCGGCATCGTCACCCGTCTGCCGTTCGCGTTCGCCGCGGGCCTGGGCCTGAATGCCTTCCTGGCCTTCTCTGTCGTCGGCCAGGTGACGTGGGGTGAGGCGATGGCCCTCACCATCATCAACGGCCTCATCATCGTGCTGCTGGCCGCGACCGGCCTGCGCAAGATGATCTTCGACGCCGTCCCCGTGCAGCTCAAGCTCGCGATCACGGTCGGCATCGGCCTGTTCATCGCGTTCATCGGCTTCGTGAACGCCGGCTTCGTGCGCACCGGCGGCGGGACGCCCCTCGAGCTCGGCACCGCCGGCTCGATCGCGTCGATCGACACGCTGCTGTTCGTGGTGACGCTGCTCATCGGCGGCATCCTGATCGCGCTGAAGGTCAAGGGCGCCATCCTCATCGCCCTCGTCGCCGGCACGATCCTCGCCGCAATCGCCAACATCTTCACGCCCCTCGCCGACTTCGGCCTCGCAGGCGGCGTGTTCGCACTGCCCGATCTCAGCCTCGTCGGCGCGGTGGACTTCACCTTCGACTTCGCCAAGGTCGGCTTCGTGACGCTGCTGATGTTCGTGTTCACGCTCCTGTTCACCAACTTCTTCGACGCCATGGGCACCATGACGGGCCTGGCGAAGGAGGCCGACCTCGCCGACGAGAAGGGCGACTTCCCCCGCATCAAGTCGGCGCTGGTCGTCGAGGGCGTCGGCGCCGTCGTGGGTGGCGCGACCTCGTCGTCGTCCGCCACCGTCTTCGTCGAGTCGGGCTCCGGCATCGGCGAGGGCGCCCGCACGGGCCTGGCGAACGTCGTCACCGGCGTGCTGTTCCTGCTGGCGATGTTCGTGACGCCCGTCACCGGCCTCGTCCCCGGCTTCATCGCCGCAGCGGCCCTCGTGCTCGTCGGCGCGATGATGCTCGCCCAGATCAAGAACATCGACTTCACGGACTTCAACGTGCTGCTGCCGGTGTTCCTCACGGCGACGGTCATGCCGCTGACGTACTCGATCGCCAACGGCATCGGCGCCGGCTTCGTCAGCTGGGTCGTCATCAACGCCCTGTCGGGCCGGGCGCGCAAGGTGCACTGGCTGCTGTGGGTGGTCGCCCTGGGCTTCGTGGTCTACTTCGCCCGCGGCCCGATCGAGATACTGCTGGCCTGACCGGCATCGAGGGCTGAGCCGGCGCGCCGCGCGGCTCAGCCCTCGACCGGCTCCAGAACGAACACCGCGATGCGGCGGTCGGTCTTGGCCTGATAGTCGTCGTAGTCGGGCCACACGGCCGTCGCGCGCTTCCACCACTGGGCGTACTCGTCGCCATCGAGCTCCCGCGCGAGGTACTCGCGGCGGTCCGCGCCGTCCTGCAGCATCACGCGCGGGTTCTTCCGCAGGTTCCAGTACCAGGCGGGCGGTTCCGGGGCGCCGCCCTTGGATGCCACCACCGCGTACCGACCGTCGTGCTCGACCCGCATCAGCGCGGTCTTGCGCACGCCCCCGCTCTTGGCCCCGACCGTGGTGAGCACGATGATGGGCACGCCCCGCAGGGTGTTCGCCTCGCGGCCGTCCGAGGCCTCGTACTTCTCGGCCTGGGTGCGAGCCCATTCGGAGGTGCTGGGCAGGTAGTCGCCTGTGATCGCCATGGCTCCACGCTAGCCCGCCTCACGCCCGATCGGCACTGCTGCGGCCATGCCGCGACCCACGCGACGAAACGACGAAGGGTGGATGCCGTGTGGCATCCACCCTTCGTCGTGTGAGTCCGGCGTTACAGCGCGGCGATGATCTCGCGCATCAGCGCGGCAGTCTCGGACGGCGTCTTGCCGACCTTGACCCCGGCGGCCTCGAGGGCCTCCTTCTTGGCCTGCGCGGTGCCCGCCGAGCCCGAGACGATGGCGCCGGCGTGGCCCATCGTCTTGCCCTCGGGAGCGGTGAAGCCTGCGACGTAGCCGACGACGGGCTTGGTGACGTTGGCCTTGATGTACTCGGCCGCGCGCTCTTCGGCGTCGCCGCCGATCTCACCGATCATGACGATCGCCTTGGTCTCGGGGTCGGCCTCGAACGCCGCGAGGGCGTCGATGTGCGTCGTGCCGATGACCGGGTCGCCGCCGATGCCGATGGCGGTGGAGAAGCCCAGGTCGCGCAGCTCGAACATCATCTGGTAGGTCAAGGTGCCCGACTTCGACACCAGGCCGATCGGGCCCTTGCCGGTGATGTTGGCGGGCGTGATGCCCACCAGCGACTCACCCGGCGTGATGATGCCGGGGCAGTTCGGGCCGATGATGCGCGTGGCGTTGCCCTTGCTCTCGGCGTACGCCCACGCCTCGGCGGTGTCGCCCACGGGCACGCCCTCGGTGATCACCACGAGCAGGCCGATGCCGGCGTCGATGGC
>NZ_JANJFJ010000097.1:0-13925 GCF_024626565.1 Microbacterium sp. zg.Y909 | reverse complement strand
TCGACGCCCCCGATCCGCACCTCGCCGGCGTCGGGGGCCAGGAGCGAGGCCAGCATGAGCATGAGGGTGGTCTTGCCGGAGCCGTTGGGGCCGACCAGGCCCGTCACCGCCCCTTCGCGGGCTTCCAGCGTCACGTCGCGCACGGCGTGGACGTCTCCGAACGACCGTCGGACGCCGCGCGCCACTATTCCGGGTGTGGTCACGAGCGTCACCCTAGCGGAGCGTCGCGATCTCGCCGCCGACCGGCGGTGACCGAGATCTCAGGCGCCGTGGAAGAACGCCACCCCGAGGTCGGTGTGGTCGACGAAGACGCCGTCGACCTCCGCATCCGCCAGCACCTGCCACTCCCCTTCGTAGTCGCCGAACGCGGCCTTGCCGCCGTGCCTGCGGAAGCGCGCCAGCAGGAAGGCGTTCTCGGGGCGGGCGGTCCAGGTGAAGACGCGCAGGCCCCGCGCGTGCGCGTCGGCGACGAACGGCGCCGGCCCCGTGGGGCGGCCGAGCGCGTCGGGGGCGAGGATCATGCGCTTGTCGACACTGATCCCCTCGACCCGTCCTACCAGGGCATCGAGCCCCGCCGGGGTGACGGTGTCGGCGTAGTCGGGAGCGTCGGCGCCGAGCCCGGCGACGAGGTCGAAGGGCTTGCCCGCCGCTTCGAGCAGATAGATGAGGTCCGCCGGGATGCCGCTTCGGCGTAGCCGGGCGAGCACCGTCGACTCGAACGACTCGACGACGAGCGGCAGCTCCCCCTCATCCCAGCTCGCCGCGCGCAGCTCCGCCTCGACCAGCTCGGCCACATCCCAGCCCAGGCCTGCGAAGTACGTCGCGTGCTTGATCTCCACGACGACGCCGATCGGCCGCCCCTGCACGCGGGCCGCGTCCCGCACGAGGTCCAGCACGTCACGCAGCCGCAGCACCGGCTCCCGGTCGTCGAGGGCGGCACTGGCAGGACGCAGCTTCGGCAGCCGTTCGCGGCAGTGCAGGCCGCAAAGCTCGTCCGCCGTGAAATCCTCGGTGAACCAGCCGGTCAGCTGCTCGCCGTCGATGGTCTTCGTGGTGCGGCGATCGGCGTACTCGAGACGATCGGCGACATCGGTCGTGCCCGAGATCTCGTTCTCGTGCCGCACCATGAGCACCCCGTCGCGGCTGACGACGACATCGGGCTCAACGGCGTCGGCGCCTGTGGCCAGCGCGAGGTCGTACGACGACCGGCTGTGCTCGGGTCGATAGCCGGGCGCACCGCGGTGGCCGATGACGAGGGGACGGGGGCGCGGCATCCCTCCAGGCTACGCGCGGGGGGCCGCTGGAGGCCGGGCGCGGACCCGCACCGGGCGGGGCCATCATGCCTTCAAAGCTCGCTCACAGCGATATTCCGTACTCGCGTCATACGTGTCCGTTACTGTGGAGTGCACACAGCACGGCGCTGTGTCGCAAACCCGACTTTGGAGTGTGAGAGAGCACGTGGCCCTCAACAACCCCGCATTCGCCAACCCGGCGTTCCAGGAGCAGCGACCCGGCTTGACGCCGCCGGCCGCTTCCGGCGCGCAGACCCAGTACGCCGCCGCTCAGCACCAGGGCGTCGACGTCGCCGCCCAGGCACAGATGGAGGGCATGTACGCCGCTCCGTCGGCCGGCGCGGTCGAGACCGACCGCATGACCGTCGAGGACACCGTCGTCAAGACCGTGGGCCTCTTCGCGATCCTGCTGGCCACCGCCGTCGTCGGCTGGGTGTGGACCCTGTCGCCGCTGCCGGACGCCGGCCCCACCATGATGCCGTGGATCATCGGCGCCCTCGGTGGCTTCGTCCTCGCGATGGTCGTCATCTTCTCGTCGCGCAAGAAGATCCGCCCCGGCCTCATCTTCGCCTACGCGGCCTTCGAGGGCCTGTTCGTCGGTGGCATCTCGGCGTACTTCGAGTTGATCTTCCCCGGCATCGTGATGCAGGCGACCCTCGCGACCCTCGCGGTCGTGGGTGTGACCCTCGCCCTCTTCGCCAGCGGCAAGGTGCGCGCGTCGAAGAAGGCCACCAAGATCTTCATGATCGCGATGATCGGCTACCTGGTCTTCTCGCTGCTGAACGTCGTGCTGATGCTCACGGGCATCATGCCCGAGACCGCGATGTTCGGCATGCGCAGCGAGCCGAGCTTCCTCTTCGGCATTCCGTGGGGCGTTCTCATCGGTGTGTTCGTGGTCATCATGGCCGCCTACTCGCTGGTGCTCGACTTCGACCAGGTGCAGCAGGGCGTGCGCAACGGCGCACCCCGCAAGTTCGCCTGGATGGCTGCCTTCGGCATCATGGTCACCGTCGTGTGGCTGTACGTCGAGATCCTGCGGATCCTCGCGATCCTGCGCGGCAGCGAGTAACACCCGCGTCGTTCGTCGAAAGGGCCGCCCCTCGGGGCGGCCCTTTCTCGTTGCGTCGCCGGCATCCCGCACCGTGAGACGACAACTGACGGCCGAGGACATGGGGAAACCCCACGGTCTCGTCCGCCCGCATTCGTCTCAGCGATCGGAGGGCGGCGGCGCGGGGCGCGGGTCAGCGGCCGGGGCGGGGGGCGGGGGCGTCGAGGGCTGCGCGCACGGCGGCGGCGAGGGCGCGCATCGAGGCGGCGGCATCCATCCCTGCGGCCGCGGCGCGGGCGGCATCCGCCAGCCACGCCCTCACCCCGGGGCCGGTCAGCAGCGCCGTCAGCGCACCGGCGAGGGCATCGACGCCGCCGTCGGGCACGAGCATTCCGCCGCCGCGGGCGAGGGTGTCGCGAGGACCGTAGGGGATGTCGTACGCCACGACCGGCACACCGTGACCGAGGGCCTCCAGGACCACCAGCGGCTGCCCCTCGTTCGTGCTGGTGAGCACGAACAGGTCCGCCGTCGCCCATGCGACCTCAGGGTCCGCCGTGTGACCGTGGAAGAACACCGCATCGCCGAGACCGAGCGAGTCCGCCATGGCGACGAGGGTGGCGCGCTCCGGCCCGTCGCCGTACACGTGCAGCTCGGCGTGCGGCACCGAGGCCCGCACCGTCGCCAGGGCGCGGATCGCGTCATCCACGCGCTTGCGGGCGCTGAGGGTGTTCAGCATCACGATGCGGCCGGGCACCGGGTCGTTCGCAAGCCCCGCCGGCGCCGGGTGCGGCACGACGAACGAGCGGATGCCGCTCACCCGCCGTTCCACATCGGCCCGCTGGCTCGCCGTCAGCCACAGCACGCCGTCGAACCGGTCGGCGACGTCGAACCAGCGCGTCCATGCGGCATCCATCGGGGCATCCCACGTGTACGGCGCCTGCACGTGGCAGGCGTGCGTGGTGTGCACCAATCGGATGCCGGGATCCAGCTGCGGCGGCGCGTCGGCCACCAGCACCTCGCCCACCTGCCGCGCCTCGCAGATCACGACCGTGTCGCGCCGGGTCTCGGCCGCGAGGGCGTTCAGCCACGCCCGGTAAAGCCCGCCGAACCCGGGCAGCCAGCCGATCGGCTCGGCGCCGCCCGCCGACCACACCACGACCGGGGCCTCGCTCAGGTGCCACGCGGGGTCGCCGGCGATCACCGGGAGCTCGAGCACCGTGCGGCCCGCGGCGTCGCGGATGGCGCGGCTGCCGACGTCGGCGCCGGGTGCAGACGCCGGCGAGGGAAGCGGCAGCGCCGCGGCGCGCAGCCAGGCGGCATCCGCCCGGGCGTCGTCGAAGAGGTTCCGCAGGTCTTCGGGGGCGCCGAGCAGCCCCCGTCGCACCCATTCGGCGCGGTCGCGGTCGTGCTCTTCCTGCTCGCCGGGATCCACCGTCAGCAGGCGCACGCGTGCACCGGCGGCGGCCATGTCGCCGGCACGGCGCAGCACCGAGATGGTGAAGCCGCCGTCGCGGTCGGGAATCAGCCTGCTCGCGAGGACGAGGTAGTCGGCGTCGGGCAGCGCGGATTCACTCATCCGTCCATCCTCCCCCACGCCCGCTGGGTCTCCCCCGAACCGCGACGCCGCGCCCGCCGGAAACGCCGGATGCCGCGACCCTCAGGCCGCGGCATCCGTCATGCGCTCACTCCCACTCGATGGTCCCCGGGGGCTTGCTCGTCACATCGAGCACCACCCGGTTGACCTCGCGCACCTCGTTGGTGATGCGATTGGAGATCTTCGACAGCACGTCGTAGGGAAGGCGCGTCCAGTCGGCCGTCATGGCGTCCTCGCTGGAGACCGGGCGCAGCACGATCGGGTGGCCGTAGGTGCGGCCGTCCCCCTGCACGCCCACCGAGCGGACGTCGGCCAAGAGCACCACGGGGCACTGCCAGATCTCGTCGTCGAGGCCCGCCTTGGTCAGCTCCTCGCGGGCGATGGCGTCGGCGTCACGCAGAATCTCGAGGCGGTCAGCGGTGACCTCACCGACGATGCGGATGCCGAGGCCGGGGCCCGGAAACGGCTGGCGACCGACGATGACCTCGGGCAGGCCGAGCTCGCGGCCGATCGCGCGCACCTCGTCCTTGAAGAGGGTGCGCAGCGGCTCGACGAGCTCGAACTGCAGGTCCTCGGGAAGCCCGCCCACGTTGTGGTGGCTCTTGATGTTCGCGGTGCCGGCGCCGCCGCCGGACTCCACGACGTCGGGGTACAGCGTCCCCTGCACGAGGAAGCGGATGGGCTCGCCGTCGGCAGCGGCTTCGGCGACGAGCGCCGCCTCGGCCTGCTCGAACGTGCGGATGAACTCCCGCCCGATGATCTTGCGCTTCTGCTCCGGGTCGCTGACGCCCGCGAGCGCCGTGAGGAACCGCTCGCGCGCATCCACGGTGACCAGGCGCACGCCGGTCGAGGCGACGTAGTCCTGCTCGACCTGCTCGCGCTCACCCTTACGCAGCAGTCCGTGGTCGACGAAGATGCAGACGAGCTGGTCGCCGACGGCCTTGTGCACGAGGGCGGCGGCCACGGCGGAGTCCACGCCGCCGGAGAGTCCGCAGATGACCCGGCCGGTGCCGATCTGCTCGCGGATCTTCGCAACCTGCTCGGCGATGACGTTGCCGCTGTTCCAGTCGGCGGGGAGCCCCGCGGCCTTGTGCAGGAAGTTCTCCAGCACGTTCTGACCGTGGTCGCTGTGCTTGACCTCGGGATGCCACTGCACGCCGTACATCCGCCGCTCGTCGCTGCCGAAGGCGGCCACCGGGGTGGCTTCCGTCGACGCGAGCACCTCGAAGCCCTCCGGGGCGGCGGCGACCTGGTCGCCGTGGCTCATCCAGACGTTCTGCGCCGCGGGCTGGCCGGACAGCAGCACGCCGCCGTCACCGTTGAGCGTGGCATCCGTCGCGCCGTACTCGCGCAGCCCGGTGTTGGCAACCTCGCCGCCGAGGGCCTGCGCCATCACCTGGAAGCCGTAGCAGATGCCCAGGGTCGGGACTCCGAGGTCGAACACCTCCGGGTCGAGGCTCGGGGCGCCGGGCTCGTAGACCGACGCGGGTCCGCCCGAAAGGATCAGACCGACGGGGTGCTTGGCTGCGATCTCGGCAGCCGTCGCGGTGTGCGGCACGATCTCGCTGTAGACGCCCGCCTCGCGAACGCGCCGGGCGATGAGCTGGGAGTACTGGGCGCCGAAGTCGACGACCAGCACGGGACGCTGCGAGGTTTCGGTCTGAGCGGTCAACGGTTGCCTTCCGTGGCGGGGATGGGAGCGGATGCCGCGGCTTCAGAGGCTTCCCGCTCGGCGAGGTAGGTCTTGACCTCCCGGGCGACGCGGGTCTCCATGAAGAACGACAGCAGCGGCACGACACCGCCGAGGGCGAGGACGAGGAAGCGCCTGAAGTTCCAGCGCATGAGGCTCCACACGCGGAAGCAGGCGAAGAGGTACACGACGTAGAACCAGCCGTGCACGACGAGGATGCCCAGCGACAGGTTGAGTCCGTCGCCGGTGGAGATCATCTCGCACTGGTCGCTGCCCGGGATGAAGAGCGAGAACCACTGGCAGTCGGGGCCGACGATGACGGTGGCGAACCACAGCAGGCCGCCGGATCCGCCGGCGAACAGCTCGACGTGCAGCGGCGAGTACTTGAGGATCATCTCGGCCAGCAGCAGGAGCAGTCCGACACCGGTGATCACCGACGCGATCTGGTAGAACTTCAGCGCCGAGCGGATCGCTGGGAAGGACGCGAGTTTGGGGGCCGGCATGGCTTCCATCCTACCGTCGCGCCCACGTCGGCCGACGCGCCGCCCGGGGCCTCGCGGGGCCGGCACGCGGCGGTCAGGGGGCGGATACCGCGGCCTGCTGCTCCTCGAGCTCTTCGACTTCCTTCTCCCATGCGTCGCGCGCCAGGCGGTACCACATGTAGAACGCGAAGCCCGCGAAGATGACCCACTCGGCCGCATAGAAGATGTTCAGCCAGTTGACGTTCGAGCCTTCCGCGGGGGCGGGTGACGCGATCGCTTCGAGTCCGCCGAGCGGCTCGGCCGCGGTGAGGTAGGCGCGGTACACGTCGAGTCCCTCGACGTCGTGCCAGTGGGCCAGCATGGCCGCGGGCGACATCCGGGTCATCGTCTGCGGGTCGGCGCCCCGCGGCGGGACTCCCGGCCCCTCGTCGGAGATCAGACGTCCGGTGAGCTGCACGGCGGCATCCGGGTCGGCTTCGGCCTGAGCCTCGAGGGTTTCGATCGCGGCCTGCGCGTCGGCTTCGGTGGGCGCCCAGCCGACGGCGACGGCCAGCGACGTCGGCTCGCCGGTGCCGGTCGTGGCCTCGTCCAGCCGCAGCTGCCCGGTGACCCAGTAGCCCTCGACGCCGTCGTTGAAGCGGGATGCGACGGGGACGAAATCCCCCGGCATCCAGTGTCCCGAGGCCTCGACCCGCTGGCCCACGAGCGGCTCGGGCAGGTACTCGCCGGGGCCGGCGACCTCGGCCAGCGGCCGCAGCTGCTCGGTCATTCCGGGGGGCGGCGGATCGGTGTCGATCGCGTTTCCCAGCTGCCATTGGCCGAGCCAGGCGAAGATGCCGGCGACGGCGAGCGCGACGACGAGCATGCCCAGCCACCAGGGCCGCAGCATGACCTCACGCAGGGTCGGCGGGAACTGCGGCAGCGCGGCGGCGCCGGGTGTGGCGTCGCCTGGCCGGGTCACCGGGTCAGGGGCCGACGTCGTCGCCGGGCCCGTCGACGGGTTGCTCACGCTCATCTGGATCGATACGGCGCGACGACGACCTCGACGCGCTGGAACTCCTTGAGATCCGAGTAGCCGGTGGTCGCCATGGACTTCTTCAGCGCGCCGATGAGGTTCGCAGTGCCGTCGGCGACGGGAGCCGGCCCGTAGAGCACGGACTCGAGGTCGACCTTCTGATCGACGCGGATGCGGCTGCCGCGCGGCAGGCGGGAGTGGTGCGCTTCGGGGCCCCAGTGGTATCCGCGGCCGGGCGCGTCGGTCGCGCGTGCGAGGGCCACGCCGAGCATGACAGCATCCGCCCCCATCGCCAGCGCCTTCACGATGTCTCCGGAGGTGCCCACGCCACCGTCGGCGATGACGTGCACGTAGCGGCCGCCCGACTCGTCGAGGTAGTCGCGGCGTGCGCCGGCGACGTCGGCGACGGCCGTGGCCATGGGCGCGTGCACACCGAGGGTGGCGCGCGTGGTGGATGCCGCTCCCCCGCCGAAGCCGACGAGCACGCCGGCGGCGCCGGTGCGCATGAGGTGCAGGGCTGCGGTGTAGGTGGAAGCGCCGCCGACGATGACGGGCACATCGAGGTCGTAGATGAACTTCTTGAGGTTCAGGGGCGCGTCGACGCTCGAGACGTGCTCGGCCGAGACGGTCGTGCCGCGGATGACGAAGAGGTCGACGCCCGCGGCGACGACGGTCTCGTACAGCTGCTGCGTGCGCTGCGGGGTGAGGGCGCCGGCGACGGTGACGCCGGCGGCGCGGATCTCGGCGAGCCGGTCGCGGATGAGCTCGGGCTTGATGGGCTCGGCGTACAGCTCCTGCATGCGCCGGGTGGCCTCGGCGTCGGGGAGCGTCGCGATCTCGGCGAGGAGCGGGTCGGGGTCGTCGTACCGCGTCCACAGGCCCTCGAGGTCGAGCACCCCGAGGCCGCCGAGCTGGCCCAGCATGATCGCGGTGCGGGGGCTGACGACGGAGTCCATGGGAGCTGCGAGCACCGGGATGTCGAACTGGAACGCATCGATCGCCCAGCCCGTCGAGACGTCCTCGGGGTTGCGGGTGCGTCGGGACGGCACCACGGCGATGTCGTCGAAGGCGTACGCGCGGCGGGCCCGCTTGGCGCGGCCGATCTCGATCTCCATGCTCACTCCTCCAGCCTACCCGCCCCCTCTGCCACGGCCGTTGAGCGAGTACTCACTCGAGGGCGCGAACGCTCACTGGGCGCCACGAATACTCACTCGCGACCGCGAATACTCACTCGCGCGCGGGGTCAGGTGCGGTAGTTCGGGGCCTCGACCACGATCTGCACGTCGTGGGGGTGCGACTCCTTGAGCCCGGCGGGGGTGATGCGCACGAACTTGCCGCGCGCCTTCAGCTCCTCCACGGTGCGGGCGCCGACGTAGAACATCGACTGCCGCAGGCCACCGACGAGCTGGTAGGCCACCGCCGACACCGGTCCGCGGTAGACGACCTGACCCTCGATCCCCTCGGGGATGAGCTTGTCGTCGGTCGGCACGTCGGCCTGGAAGTAACGATCCTTCGAGTACGACGTCTTCTTGCCGCGCGTCTGCAGCGCACCGAGCGACCCCATGCCGCGGTACTGCTTGTACTGCTTGCCGCCGACGAAGACGATCTCGCCCGGCGACTCGTCGGTGCCGGCGAAGAGCGAGCCGATCATCACGCTGTCGGCTCCCGCGACGAGGGCCTTGGCGATGTCACCGGAGTACTGCAGCCCGCCGTCCGCGATCACCGGCACGCCGGCTTCGCGGGCGGCCAGCGACGCCTCGTACACGGCGGTCACCTGCGGCACGCCGACGCCGGCGACGACGCGCGTGGTGCAGATCGATCCCGGGCCGACGCCCACCTTCACGGCATCCACGCCCGCGTCGATGAGCGCCTGAGCGCCCTCGCGGGTGGCGACGTTGCCGCCGATGACGTCGATGTGGTCGAAGGTCGGGTCGGCCTTGATGCGCCGCACCATGTCGATGACGCCCGCGGACTGGCCGTTGGCGGTGTCGACGACCACGACGTCCACGCCCGCGTCGCGCAGCGCCTCGGCGCGCTCCCACGCGTCACCGAAGAACCCGATCGCCGCGCCGACGCGGAGGCGACCGTGCTCGTCCTTGGTGGCCAGCGGATACTTCTCGCTCTTGTCGAAGTCCTTGATCGTGATGAGCCCGGCGAGCCTGCCGTCGTCGTCGATGAGCGGCAGCTTCTCGACGCGGTGGTGGGCGAAGAGTGCGATGACGTCGTTCGCGCCGATGCCGACCTTGCCGGTGATGAGGCCCTCGCTGGTCATGACATCGCGCACCTTGGTGGTCTGCCGCTCGAAGCCGGAGACGAAGCGCATGTCACGGTTGGTGATGATGCCCAGCAGGCGCCCGTCGTCGTCGATGACCGGCAGGCCCGAGATGCGGTACTGGGCGCACATCGCGTCGACCTCTTCGATCGACGCATCGGGGGTCGTCGTGATCGGGTCGGTGATCATGCCCGACTCGCTGCGCTTGACCCGGTCGACCATGGCCGCCTGATCCTCGATGGAGAGATTGCGGTGGATGATGCCGAGTCCCCCCTCACGGGCGACGGCGATCGCCATGCGCGCCTCGGTCACGGTGTCCATGGCCGCAGCGATCAGGGGCGTGGCGACGGTGATGCGCCGCGTCACGCGCGAGGACGTATCCGCCTCGCTGGGGATGACGTCGGTGTGCCCCGGCAACAGCAGCACATCGTCATAGGTCAGTCCGACGAAACCGAAGGGATCGTTGTGCTCGCTCATGCCGTTCCTCCACACATCTTGATGAGTCTAATCGCGCCGCGGCGCCAAGCATTCCCCAGCCCGGCTGGGAGATTCGCGGTGCGGCGAGTTGCATACCGGTAACACGCAGGCAACAATCGGCGGATACGTTCAGGTGTCGCCGAAGTCACCGACAGTGGCCCACCCGGCGCGTCCGACAACTCTCTGGAGGTGCCAGTGGCGATCAACCCGATGTCGCGCACTGACCGTCGTCCGTGGCGCGCCGTCGCCTCGTTGATCGCCGGGCTGCTCGCCGCGGTCGTGCTCCTCGGCCTGTCCGCCCCCGCCGCCATGGCGGCCGCCGACGACACCGAGGATCTGCCGTTCACCATCGCCGGCAACGTGCGCGCCGCCGGCGAGCCGATCGAAGGGGCCACGGTCATCGTCACCGGCGGCGGCTTCGAGGCCGAAGCCGAGACGGAGGAGAACGGCACCTTCCGCATCGGCGTGCCCAGCAAGGACGTCGCCTACACCGTCGAGCTCGATGAGGACAGCCTCCCCTCGAGCGTCGAGGTGCCCGAGGGCTTCGCATCATCGGCCGAGGTGGAGTTCGGCGCGGGGAGCACCGTCACGCGCAACTTCACCCTCGGCGCGGCGGAGCGCCAGACGGTGGGCTTCTGGGATCAGCTGGCCTCCCGCGCGGTGAACGGACTGAACTTCGGTCTCATGCTCGGACTCGCCGCCATCGGCCTGTCGCTGGTGTTCGGCACGACCGGCCTGTCCAACTTCGCCCACGGCGAGATGGTCACCTTCGGCGCCCTGGTCGCCCTGCTCTTCTCCGTGGGGCTGGACGTGCCGATCTGGATCGCGATCCCTCTGGCGGTGATCGTCTCGGCCCTGTTCGGCCTGACGATGGATGCCGGACTCTGGCGGCCGTTGCGAAGACGGGGCCTGGGCACGGTGCAGCTGATGATCGTCTCGATCGGCCTCTCGCTCGCGCTGCGCTACGTCTTCCAGATGTTCGCCGGCGGCGGCACGCAGCAGCTGCCCGGCGGTTCCACGTCGATCATCCCGGGCCTCGGACCCATCCGCCTGACGATCACCGATGTCATCAGCATGGCCGTCTCGATCGTCGTGATCGGCGTGTTCGCCTGGTGGCTCATGCGCACCCGGATCGGCCGCGCGACCCGCGCCGTGTCCGACAATCCGTCGCTGGCGGCAGCGAGCGGCATCGATGTCGACGCGGTCGTCCGCGTGGTGTGGGTGGTCGCCGCCGCCCTGGCTGGCCTGTCCGGCGTGCTGTGGGCGTACTTCCGCCCCGGCATCCGGTGGGACATGGGAACCAGCATCCTGCTGCTGATCTTCGCCGCCGTCACCCTCGGCGGGCTGGGGACGGCATTCGGGGCGCTGGTGGGCGCCATCATCGTGGGGCTTCTCGTCGAGATCTCGACGCTCTGGATCCCCTCCGACCTCAAATACGTCGGCGCCCTCGTCGTGCTGATCGTCATCCTGCTGTTCCGCCCACAGGGCCTCCTGGGGCGCCGAGAGAGAATCGGGTAGCGCATCGTGGACTTCCTGCAGATCCTCTCCAACACCGCCGCGCAGATCCTCGCGCCGGCAACGCTCGGCTATGTGCTGGCCGCCATCGGGCTCTCGGTGCACTTCGGCTTCGCGGGGCTGCTCAACATGGGCGTCGCGGGCTTCATGGCCATCGGCGCATACGGCTTCGCGATCTCGATCAGCACGTTCGGGATGCCGTGGCCCCTCGCCGTGCTCATCGGTCTCGTCGCCGCGGTGATCTTCGCGCTGATCCTGGGCCTTCCCACGCTGCGCCTGCGCGGGGACTACCTCGCCATCGTCACGATCGCCGCCGCCGAAGTGCTGCGGCTGCTCTTTCTCACCTCCGCCTTCCGCAGCCAGACCGGCTCGGCAGACGGCCTGTCGGGTTTCCAGTCGGGCTTCCGGGCGAGCAACCCGCTCCCGCCGGGCCGGTGGGGATTCGGGCCGTGGACCTACCAGTCCGACCAGTGGTGGGTGATCATCGTCGGCATCATCACCATCGCGATCGTGGTGACGCTCGTGTGGCTGCTCATGCGCAGCCCTTGGGGGCGGGTGGTCCGCGGCATCCGTGAGGACGAGGATGCCGTGCGATCGCTGGGCAAGAACGTGTTCGCGTTCAAGATGCAGGCCCTCATCGTCGGCGGCGTCATCATCGCGGCCGGCGGCATCATCACCGCGATGGGAACCAACGTCAACCCGAACGTGTACGTCACGTCGCAGACGTTCTACGTGTGGACGGCGCTGCTGCTGGGCGGTGCGGCCACGATCTTCGGTCCCGTGCTGGGGGCCGTGCTGTTCTGGGTGGTCCGGGCGTTCCTGTCCAACCTGCTCCCGGCTCTCGTCAACATCGGCTGGCTGCCGTTCCTCACCACCGAGCAGAGCCAGATGCTGGTGTTCGTGCTGGTGGGCGTGGCGCTCATGCTGCTCGTCATCTTCCGCCCGCAGGGCATCCTCGGAAGCAAGAAGGAGCTGACCTTTGTCCGGTGAGGTACTGCCGCCCACGCCGCGCCCGAAGGCGACCGGCCTGCACAAGGGCGAGATCCGTCCCGGGGTCGAGAAGGTCGACCCCATCATCGTCATGGACGATGTCCGCCGCGGTCTTCGGCGGCCTCACCGCCGTCGACGTCGAGCACCTGGAGATCCCCCGCGGGGCGATCACGGCGCTCATCGGCCCCAACGGCGCCGGCAAGACCACTCTGTTCAACCTGCTCACCGGCTTCGACAAACCCAACTCCGGAAACTGGTCCTTCGACGGCACCTCGCTGGCCGGCATCCCGGCGTACAAGACGGCCCGGATGGGTCAGGTGCGCACGTTCCAGCTGACGAAGTCGCTGGGACTGCTCACGGTGCTGGAGAACATGAAGCTGGGCGCCCCGGGACAGACCGGGGAGCGCATGCTCGCCGGCATCCTGCCGTTCCTCTGGCGCAAGCAGGAGGCGACCATCGAGGAGAAGGCACGCGGCCTGCTGGCGCGGTTCAAGCTCGACGACAAAGAGACCGACTTCGCCGCGAGCCTGTCCGGTGGCCAGCGCAAGCTGCTCGAGATGGCGCGCGCACTCATGAGCGACCGGTGCTGGTGATGCTCGATGAGCCGATGGCCGGCGTCAACCCGGCGCTCACGCAGTCGCTGCTGGACCACATCCTCGACCTCAAGGACCTGGGCATGACGGTCGTGTTCGTCGAGCACGACATGCACATGGTGCGCCACATCGCCGACTGGGTCGTGGTGATGGCCGAGGGCAAGGTCGTGGCGGAGGGTCCCCCTGACACCGTCATGCGAGACCCCGCCGTCATCGACGCCTATCTCGGCGCCCACCAGGATGTGGACCTGGGAGTGGTCACCGGCCGCTACCAGGGAGAGCTGACAGCCGAGGCGCAGGAGCTCCTCGAGACCGTGCACGAGCTCGATCACGTGATCGAGGCGGAGGGCACAGCCGAGTCCGCACCGAAGAAGCCGGAGGACGGCAAGTGAGCGAGAACGTCGTCGAGATCATCGATGTGCACGCCGGATATCTCCCGGGAGTGAACATCCTCAACGGTGCGAACCTGACCGCCGCCAAGGGCGAACTGGTCGGCATCATCGGCCCCAACGGTGCGGGCAAATCGACCATGCTGAAGGCGATCTTCGGCCAGGTGAAGGTGCGCTCGGGCTCGGTCACGCTCAACGGCGAGGACATCACGGGCCTGCGCGCGAACAAGCTCGTCGCCAAGGGCGTCGGGTTCGTGCCGCAGAACAACAACGTCTTCCCGAGCCTGACGATCGCCGAGAACCTGCAGATGGGCGGCTACCAGCGGCCCAAGGCGGTCGCCGAGCGCACCGAGTTCGTCGCGTCGATCTTCCCCGATCTCGCCAAGCGTCTGCAGCAGCGGGCAGGCTCCCTCTCGGGCGGCGAGCGCCAGATGGTCGCGATGGGACGCGCCCTCATGATGGACCCGCACGTCCTGCTGCTGGACGAGCCGTCGGCGGGCCTGTCGCCCTCCCGGCAGGACGAGGCCTTCCTTCGGGTGTCGGAGATCAACAAGGCCGGCGTGACGAC